>NZ_LIRO01000038.1:341-84723 GCF_002742025.1 Limnothrix sp. PR1529 | reverse complement strand
GCGCTGATGTCCATTGGGCATCCTGCCGTGTTTATGGGCTTTGCTGTGACCGCACAGAGGGCATTCCATGGCGTGAACCTTCATCCATCAGTCTCTCTACTCTATCAATCCCACATTAGATTGACGTACGACCTTACGGCACTACCTTACTTTTCACTAAAGCTCCATACCCCTGTCCAGTCTTCAGGAACACCCTGATCCACTAAAATATCGATTCGCTTCAAATAAAGAAATGCCGTTTTATCAGCAGCATTAACCGCTAGTACCTTTTGGAAGGCATCCCGCGCTCGAACCAGTTGTCCCTGACAATATGCTTGGATTCCCTGATCAAAATCTGCTTGGGTTTGTAGCTTCAACAAGCAAGACTCCGTTGGTTGAGCATCCAACACCTCGTAGACAGTTATCGGCTCATTACGCCCCTTAACCACCGCTCGATCTAAAAACCGAATTTTGTATTGATTTGAGTGACTTAAGCGAGTTAAAACATCTTCCGAAATTAGCAAAGAAACACCATAAAACTTGGTCAATCCCTCAAGGCGAGCAGTCAAATTGACATTATCAGAAAAGGCATCGCCTTGAATACGATTATGCTCGCCCACCATCCCCACCATCATGTGGCCCACATGAATGCCGATTCCCACATCAATTGCCACCAAACCCTCCGCTTGCCGCTTTTCGTTATACCGTTGCACCTGATGTGATTTAGCAACACCAGCAGCTAATGCATCATCCACACCATTTGGAAAAACAGCCATCATGCCGTCGCCCAGAAATTTCACCACAAATCCATTATGAGCACGAATTTCCGGTGAGACACGCCGCAAATAAGCATTAACAAAATCAAAATTCTCCTGAGGAGTCATTTTTTCAGACAAAGTGGTGAACGATCGAATATCCGAGAACATCACTGCCATTTCTTTACTGATATGGTCGCCTAGCTCAATATCTGTTACGTCCTGTTTATTCAGGAAAGATAAATACTCAGGAGGGAAAAACCTAGCAAAGGAATTTTTTTGAGTTTCAAGATTCGTAAATGATGCTTTCAATTGATTGGACATGCTATTGAAGGAATTAGATAGGTTGGTAATCTCAATAATCTGGAATAGGTTGTCTATCTCCACATGTTGGTCGAGATTACCAGCCGCAATTTGCTTAGCTGCCGCATCCAACTTCAGCACTGGGCGCGTAATCCAACGAGAGCTATATAGTCCCGAGATAACAGCACCAATTAACGCTATAAGACACAGTAGTGCCGTATTTCGAGTATTTTCACTGATTTTTCCCATGAAGTCTGATTCAGGAACTACAGTGACAATCAGCCAATCTAGCCCTAGACGATCCTGCCAAGGTTGAACCCTAACCAAGAGGCGATCACCCGTTTGATTTTGAAAGTCCATAGACTGATCATGATCAATTTTTCTGAGATCAGAAAATTGTTTTTTTAGGTACTCAGCTGTTGTTCGGACTAATAAATCTCGGCTTTTCAAAGCATTCAGGCGACGGGCCTTCCCCTGACTTACCCAATACGGCTTTTCGTCACTCGAACTCGCAACAATCAGACCATTTCGTTCAATCACAAATATTCGACCAGATTTACCAAGTTGAAGTGTTTTAAGAAATTGACTAATTTGGGATAAAACAAAGTCAACTCCTAAAACACCAACCAATTTTCGGTTCTGATCCAGAATTGGATAGCTAGAGGAAATTGAAATGATCTCAGGGCGATCGCTCCACTGATAAACGTCACTCCAGCGAGGCTGACCGCTACTAATCACATTTTTATACCATCCTTCTTCTTTAAATCGGTATTCTTGACTAGTGAACTGTTTGGCTGGTTGACCTTGACGATCAAGCACATACCGCTTATATCGGTAGTTGTCACTTGCTTGCATCAGCTCTAGATACAAGTCACCATGGTCTTCTCGACCAATTCCTACAAAATCCCCAGACTCCATACCAATATTGACATAGCTGATCTCTGGAAAAACCTGCATTTGTCGCCAGAAGTACTGCCTAATATTAGTTTGATCCTGAGGTTGTAATAAGCCTAGCTGGATCGATTCCAAATTAAGTTGATTGACCTGAGATGGTGAAGCTAAATAGCTATCAAGCCGTTGACGAATTCGAGATTGAGCCTGTTCTTGAAGCTGAGTGCTT
Source organism: Limnothrix sp. PR1529 (assembly GCF_002742025.1). Lineage (NCBI taxonomy): Bacteria > Bacillati > Cyanobacteriota > Cyanophyceae > Pseudanabaenales > Pseudanabaenaceae > Limnothrix > Limnothrix sp. PR1529. The sequence continues at coordinate 82,566 of NZ_LIRO01000038.1, read as the reverse complement.
AAAGAATCAACAGCCTCTTGTCCATTCTTAAAAGATAGGTAGCCTACAATCCCAACTGTTACCAAAATTTGCAGTGTAAATGGAACTACCAATGCAGACCGCAGTCGAAAATTTTTGGATGTCAAAAGCTTTAGACTATTGTGAGTCATATCTAAATCTCGATAGGAATTTGGGTTGGTAATGGGCAGTTCGTTAATTTTTCTGAAGACGATTTTCTGGGAAAATTTAATTTTTCAAAAAAATGAACTATTCATTGGATGATAGCCAAAATGTAACAAATTGTACAAGTTCAAAAAACTCAGTTGGTCTTCGGTCACTAGGTTAACATCGAAGTATTGACAAAGGACATTTAATAAATATTGAGATTTGAATCAGGATTACCATCAATCACTCAATCAGGCTTATTATGTAATTAGCTCACTCAATATCTTCTTTGGAAAAGTATTCAGGAGCCAAACTGTAGCCATTTTTTCAAGAAATCAATATTGGCAGTAAAATCCCCTTCCTATGCTCCACTTTTGTCAATCATTAACTCACTTTAACTTGTTTTCAGAAGTCGATTGTGAGTGGCTATTCACAATTGGCAAGACTCAATCCCGATCAACGAATTCGACCCTAATACAAGCTAATCAGGAAAGTTCAGCCATTTACATTGTTTTGGAGGGTGAGCTGGCTATTCAGCTGCCTGATGCTAGCACTCATCGCATAGATCAAATTGCTTTGGGCAGTGGGGATCTCATTGGAGAAACCACGATTTTGGGTCACCCAGTAGCACCCTTTTCTGTTGTCGCTGCCGGAGATACCCAAGTCCTAGAGATCCCCAGACAGTCATTAAATCAGCAACTAACTCGTAACCGAGATTTTGCCGCTCGCTTCTACCGATTTTTAGCCACTAAGCTATCAGAACGCTTGAGACAATTATCTGTTTTGATGGCTAAACGTCAAGTCAAAGAGGGAGAACCACTCCGAAAAGTACTGCGAGTCTTTGCCACACTCAATGATAGTGATGTGGCATGGTTACTAGCCCAGGGCACTGCTGAACGAGCTTCCCTAGGAACCTCCCTGATTGAGCAAGGGAAAGCGGTTCCTGCAATTTATTTACTGCTCGATGGTGTGCTAGGTGTTTACATTAATATTGGAGCAGGAGCAACCATTCAAGAAGTTGAAGTTGCCAAGCGTGTGAAGGGCGATATCTTAGGGGAAATGTCCTTCGTTGATGGAGGAGCAGCATCAGCCACAGTCAAAACTCTAGAAAATGCCTGGTTCTTGAGTGTTCCTCAATCAACGCTTTCAGAAAAAATGCGTATGGATCAGGGCTTCGCTAGCCGTTTTTATCAAGCCTTGGCTCAGATTATGACAACTCGTTGTCAAGATCTATTAGTCCAAGGAGGTTTAGCCCATTTAACATCAGAGTCGATCAATCTTCTTTCAGAAGAGATTGAAGTAGAGGATGAGCTGGATTTTGATGTTTTAGAGGGAACAGCTATTGCCGGTACTCGTTTTGATTGGATGATTCAACAACTGCGTCGCTAGGTCTATCTATATAGATAGACCTAATATAGATAGATCTATATTGGGTCTATGAAAGTCCTATAAAACCCTACTCAAACCTATCCTCATGCCACCTAATCACGAAAAGGCAGAAGGTTTATTCCGGCAAGAATCTTTAGAGCGATTATCCTCGCCAGAACGGCTTGATCAACTCATGCAGGTTGTTAACCCGCTGGATTGGTTGATGTTGGCTACATTTGGCAGTTTGGTTTTGGCAGGGTTAGCTTGGAGCGTGATGGGACGCATTCCCGTGACGGTGGAAGGTCGCGGAGTGCTGATGCAACCACGCCAAATTATGGACTTTCAGTCTGCGATCGCTGGGCAACTGACAGAAGTGAAAGTACGAGGTGGGCAATGTGTTCAAAAGGGTGATACTTTAGCAACAATTGACCCCCTAGACTTGCGTCAACAACTGCGTTTAGCCCAGGGGAAATTGGGACAATTACGGACTCAAACTCAAGATTCTCGAATGCTGACTAGTCGACGAACCCAGACAGAACGTAGTGCGATCGAAGCATCTCGGGCTAGTTTGCGTCAACGGCTGCGGGATACCCAAGCATTAGCTCCAGTGTTACGGGACAAGGGGCTAGGTGCTGTGCAGGAGCAGCGTCGCAGTTTAGAACAACGGTTGGCCAATGCCCGATCATTAGTACCTGTGCGACGCAAGCGTGTGGAAGATCTCAGAAATTTGCAAGCACAAGGGGCAATTAATCGGGACTATTTGTTGCAGATCGAGCAAGCCTATATTCAATCCAAAGAAACTGTTGCAGAAATTGAAGCGCAACTGAAAGCCTTGGATGTAGAAAGCACGGAGGCTGAGCGCCGATATCTTGAAAACTTGCGAAGTACTGGGGAATTACAAGCTCAATTACAGGAGCTAGAAGCGCGAGATACTCGTCTCAATCAAGAAACCTTGGATACGAACACTCTGCGAGATCGGGAGCTTCAGGATGTGAGTCGCGAAATTACTCGTCTCAATCAGCAAATCAATAATAATAGCCAAGTTATTAGTCCCCAAGCAGGCTGTTTAATTGAAGTGAACGCTCAACCAGGACAAGTGGTGCAACCAGGGACAAAACTAGGCTATCTCCAAACGATTAATCAGGGCGATACCATGCGGGGCATGGGTTACTTAGCGATTAAAGATGGCAAGCGAGTCAAAGCAGGGATGAAAATAATCGTGATTCCCGACACAGTTCAGCGTGAGCGCTTTGGAGGCATTCTGGGCGAGGTCACTCAGGTTTCTGCTCTGCCCGTGACGAAAGAAGGAGCCTTAGCAGCGATCGGAAATGCTGATCTGGTACAAGGTTTGTTAGCAGGTAATAGTGCTGTAATTGGGGTTGAAGCAAAGCTAAGAGCCGACTCTCAAACTGACAGTGGTTATCAGTGGTCATCCTCTCGAGGCCCCTCAGAGATGATCACACCTGGCACCACCGCAACAGTACGAATTACGATTGAGGAGCGTGCTCCGATCACTTTCTTGTTGCCCTTTTTGCAAGAATTTGGCAGTGACAGAAAGCCCAAATTAGCGATGAATGTACCTCTCGATCACTTGCAAACATCACATCTGGGATTTGAGAGCCAATGATGCTCGCTGGCAAGAACGTCATCAGGAAGTATGAATAGAATTAAGCCACTACTATCATGGGCTTAAATGATTAAACCACTTTTCAAAATTGTCTGCCAGTGGCTATGCAACTTTCAGAAAAAATCCGACCGTTTTTACCCTTTCCGTTCCTGTTTAATAAAGCTCAAAAAACGAGATCGCGTAATAGTCGAGTGAGGACACCTACACTGCTGCAAATGGAAGCTGTTGAGTGCGGTGCTGCGGCCCTAGGCATTATTTTGTCTCACTATGGATTGATTATTCCTTTACCGCAACTGCGAACTCGTTGTGGAGTCTCGCGGGATGGTAGTAAGGCATCAAACATTTTAAAAGCTGCTCGTACTTTTGGGTTACAAGCTAAAGGGTTCAAAAAAGAAATCGATCAACTGCGAGAAATTAAGCCACCCTACATTATTTTTTGGAATTTTAACCACTTTTTAGTTGTCGAGGGCTTTGGTAAAGATCAAGTTTTCTTGAACGATCCGGCAACGGGGCCGCGCCAGGTCAGCGATCAAGAATTTCGAGAGTCTTACACGGGTGTTGTTTTGATCATGGAGCCCGGCCCTGACTTCAAGCGAGGCGGACGAAAGCCAAGCATGATTACGGCTTTATGGAAGCGACTTCAAGGATCAACATCAGAATTATTATTCTGTGTTTTAACAGGATTTGTTTTGGTTTTACCAGGCATTTCAATCGCAGCATTTGCTCAGATTTTTATTGACAATATTATGATTCAAAAGCAGGTGGAATGGATTCCGCCGCTACTGAGTACCATGGCACTGGTGACAATCGTGCAAGCAGGCTTAGTGCTATTACAGCTTAAGAAGTTACGCTATCTTCAGTTACGTCTTTCAATTCAGCTAACTGGTCAATTTCTATGGCATACTTTGCGCTTACCAGTGGGATTTTACGCCCAGCGCTTTGCTGGTGAAATCAGCAGTCGTCTTGGTTTAAACAATCAGGTGGCGGGCTTGTTATCTGGACAATTAACCCGCAGTGTGATCGATGCGGTTATGACTCTTTTTTATGGCACTATGATGGTGTTTTATGATCCAGTATTGACTATTATTGCTATTGTTTTTGTAATCATCAATATTTCTGTTCTGCGGTGGATTTCTCGCCAAAGAACTGATAACTATATGCGCCTTAATCAAGATCTTGGTAAAATTGCAGGCTTGGAAATTGGCGGACTACAAAGTATTGAAACGATTAAGTCAGCAGCTCTAGAATCTGATTTTTTTTCAAAGTGGGCTGGTTACTATGCCAAGTCCATTTCTGCTCAACAAGATCTACTCAAGGGCGAGCTGGTTTTAGGGTCTTTACCCGCATTTCTATCGTCACTATCTACCATGATCGTCCTAATCTTGGGCGGACTTCGAGTCATGGATGGCTACCTCACGGTTGGAATGCTGATTGCTTTTCAGGGATTAATGAATCGGTTTCAACAGCCAGTGGGTAGCCTAGTTAGCCTAGGCAGTCAAATTGAGCAATTAAGTGGCAGTATGAACCGTCTGGATGACGTATTACAAAATCCCATTGATCCAGTATTTCAAGCTGGCTTAGACCAAAAATTTCTACGGGCTAACTCAACGAATAGCCAAGGCATTCAGCTAGCGATGCCAACAGATATTATTCGTTTGCAGGGCTATGTTGAGTTACAAAATGTCACCTTTGGCTATAGTCGAGTAGATGCACCTTTAATTAAAGATTTTAGTTGTTCTTTAAGCCCTGGACAGCGTATTGCCTTTGTGGGAGGTAGTGGCTCTGGAAAGTCTACATTGTCGAAACTGATTACGGGACTATATGAACCCTGGGAAGGAGAAATTTTATTTGATGGTATTCCTCGTCAAGCAGTTCCTAGAGCAGTTCTGACTAACTCCCTATCGATGGTGGAGCAAGAGATCTTTCTGTTTGGGGGAACAGTACGAGATAACCTCACTCTTTGGGATGACACAATTCCAGATGCCCAACTCTTACAAGCTTGCCAAGATGCTGCAATTTTAGATGTGGTCATGGCGATTTCTGGGGGACTCAACGGGAAGCTCCTAGAAAGTGCCGCTAACTTGAGTGGTGGACAGCGACAGCGACTAGAAATTGCACGAGCCTTAGTTAATAATCCTTCAATTTTGGTGATGGATGAGGCAACTAGCGCCCTCGATGCAGAAACTGAAAAGCAAATTGATCGCAATATTCGTCGCAGGGGTTGCACTTGTATTGTGGTGGCGCACCGGCTCAGTACAATTCGGGATTGTGATGAAATTGTGGTACTTGATCGCGGACAGGTCGTCCAGCGAGGCAATCACGAATCTATGAAGGATATTCCGGGAGCTTATGCTCAGTTAATTCAAGCGGGGTGAGCCATGGTTAAAGCTTTTTAGTTATGGAGTGTGGAGCAGTCTTGCAAAAATGATTAGTGCTTAAGTTTTAGTCTGTAATTTACTTAACTGGGTTGCTTCAGATTTTGTAGTCAATGAATGCCTGATCCATGAAAACCATGAAAAATATTCAATTTGCACAAGTGGAGCCGACAACTAAGTGTAATTTTCGATGTGGATTTTGTTGCGGGCGATCGATGGATCAATCAAACTTGTCACTGGCTCAGTTTACAGAATTTCTAGAACTTTTTCCAGAAATTCAACACCTAGAGCTTCAAGGAGAAGGAGAGCCATTAATCAATCCCGATTTCTTTAAAATGGTAGATCTAGCAAATCGTCGAAGAATTTATATCTCTTTTATTACGAATGGTAGTTTTCTACATGCCTATATTCAGCAAATTTTGGATAGTCAAATTCGATCTATTCGAGTCTCTTTAGAGACTGCTGATCCTGAAAAATTTCAAAGAATTCGTGGTGGTTCCTTTGCTGTTGTCGAAGCGGGTATTCGTCAGCTACTGTCTGAGCGAAGTCGCTTAGGTTTGAGTCAGCCCAGTGTAGGATTTGCCCTGACAGTTTTGGCATCGACAGTAGATGATGTGCCAGACATTTATGATCTTTATCAGCAATTGGGTATGGATGGAGCGATCGCGATTCAATCGCTAAATCCCATGCCACAATATGCAGAAGTTTATGATGACCAAATCGCATCAGAATATTTAGAGACTGATCAAAAACAGCGTCTTCGCGGTTATATGACCAGCAAAGTTGCTCAGGAAATTTGGTTTCAAAAGTCACCCCATCATCACTTCTATGATGAGCTATTTCGGCCACGCCCAGCGGACATTGCAAAAGGGAAACTAGCTTCTTGTCCTTGGCTAGACTCAGGAATCAATCTTGATCGCCATGGCCGGTTAACACCCTGTTGTATGGTGAAGGGCGAGAGCTGGTCATTTGGTCAGCTAGGCGAGATCAGCCGTGAAGAAATTTTAGACTCAAAGGCTTATTTAGCTGCAGAATTAGCCCGTGGTGTTATTCCTGCGCCCTGTCGCGATTGCCATATTGCCCAGATGATTATTGCTGATGAATAATAGCAAGATCAACGGTTGTTGGTGTTTTTAATAAGATGTCTTTAAGAAAGGGCTTGTTGATAAAGCTCAACCGTTTTTTGAGCAGAAGATTGCCAACTAAATTGCTGGGCTTGTTGGAGCGATCGCCGTGACAAGTCATTCCGTAAGCTGGGTGATCGATAAATAGCCAATAGGCTTTGAGAAAGATCATCTAAGTTATTGGGATCGGCGAGCAATGCTGCGTTGCCAACCACCTCTGGCAAGGATGATCGATTGGATGTAATCACTGGCGTGCCACATTGCATTGCTTCCAAGGGAGGCAGCCCAAATCCCTCGTAAAAAGATGGGTAAACAAATGCTACAGCCCCACTATAGATCGGTGCTAAGTCTTGATCACGTAAATAGCCAGTAAAAATAATGCGATCAGTCAATTGGGGATACTGCCGGGCTGCTGCCAAAATTGGCTGATAATCCCATCCTAAACGCCCTGATAAGACCAGGACTAAATCTTCAATGTTTTCCTGAGTAATTAATTGTAAAAAACTGCGAATTAATCCATCTAGATTTTTGCGTGGTTCCAACGTGCTTAAACTCAGGATGTAGGGCCGATCAGTGGGTATACCATAAGTTGCTTGAGCTGCCTTAATTTGTTCGCGGTCTTGGCAGGGATAGAACCGATCGGAAGCGGCCCAAGGGACAACCTTCACTTGCTCAGGATGCACTTGCTTACCCAAGTAGTTACAGAGATCTTGTCGCGTTGCCTCAGAAGGGCAAGAAATCCAAAAACTGGGATCAATACCCTTAAGAGTGCTTGGCAAGTCAGCTTCTGGATGGAAGTATTCCCGATCGCCATCTTTGAGTAATCCGCACCACTCAGGATGCAAAATTGGGATAATGTCGTGAACCGTTAGGACTGGTTTAACGGACTTTCTCTGCTTAACAATTGCTGGAATTGCATAATAGGAGGAATGATAAATATCCAAGTTATTGAGATCGTGCCAAGCCGTTCCCTGAAATCCAAACTCTAAGACTTTGGCACGCCATTGATATAGCAGAGCTTCATTATCAATTATTTTGTAGAATTTTAGCTTCTGTACAAATTGAGCAAATAAAGACTCGCTAAGTAAATGCGTCTTGACTTGATTGCGGATCGTGACATTGATCGAGTTTGATCGCCAAGGTAATCGTTCACTCAGTTTCCTAGACTTGAGATACAAACGGGAATAGAGCCAAACACCAAAGGAGAAATCGCTCCCGGCAAACATTGATAGATCAGGACACTCTAGTAATTGATTGAGTAATTGTTCTGTTGTCCGAGAAATGCCAAAAGTCCATCGGTTGCGATGGGCAATTCCTAAGCTTGAGCAGTCGTAAAGAACGTTAATCATTCGTACTAGAAAGTTGGGATTTGATCATTATCGCTTGATTGGCTCAGCCATGACTCCAATAGCTTGCAAGCATTTTCAGCGCCATTTTCGGTACGCATTTTTGCGCCTAGCGCTTGAGTTTTCTGTTTTACTGACGGAGAGAGAACTTTATTCTCTAAAATTTTGGCAAGGCTGTCCGGCGTGATTTTATGGGGATGGGCGGCGGCTCCGACCTGTAGTGCTAATATCCGTTTCGCATTAAAGAACTGATCATTACCCAAGGGTTCAATCAACATGGGGCAATCATTGCGAAGCGATCGGGCGATCGACCCTACGCCACCATGATTTACAAATGCTGCCGCGTGCGACAAAATCCAATCCTGGGGCATAAAATCCACAAACAGGACTGCCTGGCGATCGCAAGCGTCGGGCAACAGGGACTCATTGAAATTTGCCCACCCTCGATGCACCAACAATCTACGACCTAATTTGGCCGCCGCACGCACATGAACTTCTAGGACTGCGCGAGGATTAGTCACTGGAATACTACTGAAGGATAGAAAAAGTGGTTTCGGTTCTTGTTCAACAAACGCTTGCAAAATTGGGTCGGGCTGCCAGGTTTTCCATGCAGGATCTTCATAAAACCAGAAGCCTGTTTGTCGATAGTGAGTATTTTCCAAAGTTGGCTGAGAAAAATATTGACTAGACCCTAATAGTGCATGGTCATTATGTTCATAATCTAACCAGTTCATCCCTTCCAGCCCTAGCTCTTGACCGACTTCCTCTAGGACTGACAAGAAAAACTGGCGAATTGCTCGTTGGTTGCTGGATGGTTGTCCCGAGTCAGTACAGAGGAAGAAAGGGGTTACAGATGCGGCAACCCAAGGTAAGCCCAGCTTGTGGTGGAGCATTGACCCCACAATGTGGCGCTGTAGACCGCCAATGAAAAGGTCGGCATCGGCACAAATGGCGAGTGCTTGATGATAAAGCTGAGGTAAATCGTTCCGTAGAAAAGCCTCCATGCTAGTGGCTTGGTCAGCAAAAGAGGTTTGAGGTGGTTCCCAGTGATCCCAATCTTTGGCATCTTGGCGCGCCTGGTCAGCGGTCAACTCTTGTCCATAGTCGATCGCCTCTAAACCCGCCTTGAGCACATAGGAATGCATGGATTTACGGAAGGCCATTTTGACCCGATGGCCGCGCGATCGCAGGGCTGCACCGAGGGCAATATAGGGCAAATGATCGCCGTGGGTTCCCGTGCCGGAAATAACAATAGTTGCCATAAATTAAGTAATCAATGCCGTGATGAATTAAAGGTTATTTTCTAGGCGGCTACGGGCGTTGCTAGCCATTGTTTGATTGCACCACAGGCAACCTCTAGCCCATTTTCTTCGCGAAACTTGAGCGCCACCTGTTGAGCAGTTTGACGATAATTATCCGTTAGCACCTTGCTTTTCAGGACATTAACCAACCCATTCACCGTCAGTTTGTGGGGATGCATGGCGACTCCCACTTTTAGACCCAACACTTGCTTTGCATTAAAAAATTGGTCATTGCCATAGGGTTCTACTAACATTGGACAGCCGTTTTTCAGGGCGCGGGCGATCGTCCCCATGCCCCCGTGGTGAATGATGGCGGCAATGCGGGGAAACAACCAATCTTGATTAATGAAATCCGTAAACCAAACGGCACCCTGATCGCAATCTTCTGGCAGCAGTGACTCATCGAATCCTGCCCAGCCTCGCTGTACCAACATCCTGCGACCTAACTGGGCCGCCGCACGCACATGCAGTTCCAAAACCGATCGAGCATTTTCCAACGGCAAACTACTAAAAGACAAAAATAAGGGCTTGGGATCAGTGTCCAAAAACTGGCAAAGCGCCGCATCGGGTTGCCAATCTTGCCAGTCGGGATCTTGATAGAACCAAAAACCTGTGGGTTGATAGGAACTATAGGCACTAATTTCGGGTGCAAAGTGCTGACTCGCGCCGAGGAGTGCCCGTTTAGGTTGCAGGCGATCGACTTCGTGCCATTCATCTAGGGTGATGCTAGGCAGGTCAAATTGCGTGCGAATATCGTTGATCACGCTCAAAAACAAGTCCGATCGCCTGCAAAGCATCCGATCAAAATTACGAGCTTGGGCATGGGGCATCACCGATGTGCCCACCCACGGGACTCCCAGTTTTTCTTCCACCAGCCACCCCACAATGTGGCGCTGCACACTACAAATCAGCAAGTCCGCATCGGCACAAATCGTGAGCAAGTCCTTGAAGGACTCTCCCAGTTCCCGTTTCAGGAAATGTCCCATGGACTCACGATATTCCTGATCCGAAGAAAATTGCTGTTGCCAATGATCCCAACCTTTAGCATATTTTTTGGCATGATCTTCGCCCCAGGCTACACCACAACCTACGGTCTCCAGCCCCGATTTCAGCGCATAGGAATGCATGGGTGTGCCAAAAGCCATTTGTACCCGATGGCCTTGCTCTAATAGAGCTTTGCCAAGGGCGATGTAGGGCAAATGATCACCCATGGTTCCTGAGCTAGTAATGACAATATTCGCCATAAAATTATGAGTGGCTTAAATTGGGCAAGAACTAAAATCTATTTGCGGCAGTGTTACCTGTTATAGTCCTGTTCTAACCCCTAAACCCTTCATCCATAGAATTTTTCTGATTTAGTTAACAACAAACAGGTAGTTACTTCTAGAAATCACCATCAATAAAAACGAGATTGAACTGCGATCTACAGCTCAATCTCGAAATCATTACTCACGATCCACTAGTGACCGTAAACATTCGCTGGTGTACTAGGGAAAATGGTGCGTCATATTCATCGGCATGGCTTGCGTAGCAAGACTATTTGGAGATGTCAGGGAAGCTGAGGTGTAGGATGAATCGATGCTGGCTGGTTTGAACTCAACAACCTTCACGTCTCCCTTGAATAAATCGTCCATACCTGGAAGTGCTCCACCTGGAAGTGCTCCTGTACCACCGGACTGGGCATCGAGTTCTTCTTCCGAGAGTTCCCCGTCTTCCAGCTCAGAGGAGGCAGACAGCTCAGGGTCGATCGGGGCTTGGTTTTCGGTGGTGTTTTCTTCGGACATGACGATTCTCCAGAAAGGATGAGTGATTGGATCATAGTTTGGAAAACCTGGGATAACCAGCCCTGTTTAGCCAAACGAGATTGAGCTACAGTTTAGTGCCTAATCATCTTGTAGCTGTTGACGATGGTCAGCAGGTCGCTGTGATCGTCTACCAAGATTTTAGGGAAGACGAAAATTCTTCGTCATCTCTTGTATTGATGAGGGCTGTGATGTCTGGTCTGTGGGGGTGTTTTTTTCCTTGGTTGGTTCGCCAAAATGGTAGCCATTTCTGGGAAAGCCAGAACTAGCAGGGAATGACGGAATTGACGGGAACGACGGACTCGAACCGCCAGCCTGAGAATCGAGTTCTGCGTCGGAGAGTTCTCCTTCCTCTGTCTCGGATAACTCGGGGTCGATCGGAGCTTAGTTTTCGGTGGTATTTTCTCCGGACATGATGACTCCCCAGAGAGAATGAACCGGTTATTGGTGTTTGAGGCGGGGGCGATCAGCTGGCATTCTGGCCTAGGGGAATTCCCCTAGATGCATCTGCTGCTGAGTGTCTCTGATAGACACGGAGGTATTGTTGGCTATCTGGGATTGCATGGCCACACTGCTGCTTTGCAACGTACCACCAGCAGCGGCTTCTAGATCTTCCTCTGAAAGTTCCCCTTCTTCTAGGTCAGGGAAGGATTGATCAGGAGGAGTCGGGGCCTTACTTTCAGCAGTGTTTTCTTCAGGCATGGCGATGACTTTGCCTACAAAAGCTCAATAGATGTCAATCAACTTTACTAAATTAGCATAGGGAATTTAATCAAGTTGTAGTGTTTGTGTGTTGATTGAGTAAAGCTTTGGTAGCAAAATCTTAGCTAGCTTCAAATTTAATCAACTCACAACTTGTCAATATTGATTCCGATGATTAAATTTTATTAATTTTTGAAATTTTCTTAAGGAAATTGATCCTCTCTAACCTGTGTCTATGCTGTCCATCCGTAATTACACTTAAGGCAATCAATACATGCCGATACCTATAATTGGGACGCAAAGCAATTAATTTTGAGTTTGTTTATTTTTCTGAGTGCTAATGATTAATTTTGTCTGTTTAAATTCTGACCATGCCCCCTGATTTTGCTAATTCTAAGCCAGGAAAATTCTAGAGTAATTCAGTCTTGTTGAAGGCTATGAAGCTTGGCGAATCTGATGACATTGAGCTAGCCTCAAGGTTTGAATAGAGTCTGAATACTTCATTGCAATAACTGCTCACGATTGCTCACTAATTTCTGGATTTGGGGTAGCGCGTCTGTTTTATGGCTCCTATGGCTGAAGTAATTAGCTTTGATCCCGATGAGAAAACCTTGAAAGGAAATGCGCCCGTGCCCCTGGCGAGGCCCGATCGCGTGGCGGTGTTGCGATCGGGATCGGTGGCGGTGTTTGCCCTAGTAACCATTAACGGTGTGCCCCAAGGGGAGCGGCGATTCTTATTTGATGTGTCACCGGGGGAGGCATTGTTTGGAGTGCCCTCTCGCCCCGAAGGTCGCAGCCACCAGGTGATTGCGGTTCCCTACGAGGAATGCCGGCTAGTGGCGGGGCCGTTGCCGGAGCGTTGCTCGGGGCTGGAGGGGGTTCGGGTCAATGAGGCGACCGACAATTTGACGGAGGAGGCCTTGGCGGCTTGGTTGCAGCAGTGGAGCGATCGCTGGGTGGCGGTGTTTGAACATGCCAAGATTTCCCTGCCAGGTATCGCGGCGATCGAAGTGCCCGATTCGGCTCCCTTGGTCGATCGCCTCTGGCAGTTTCATCTCAATGTTTTGGCGGGGTTACATCAACTGCATGAGCAGGAAACCCAGGCCACTGCTCAACGATTCTATGAGCGGCAACGCCTCAACCAGCAGGTGAGCGATCGCGCCCTGGGCGACCTGACGGCGGTTTTTAATCCCCGGCAGGCGGAATTTTTGCATGAGGGCGGCCCGCTGCTGGCGGCCGTGGGAGCGGTGGCCCGAGCCAAGGGGATTAGCGTTTCCCCACCAGCGAGATCGGAAGATCCAGAACGCATTAAAAATCCCCTGGATGCGATCGCCCGCTCTTCACGGTTCCGAACACGGCGAGTGATTTTGACTGGCAAATGGTGGACTGCGGATTGTGGGCCGTTGCTCGCCTATGCTGCTGACGATAATCGACCCTTAGCCCTGCTACCTAAAGGCACTGGACAATACGAAATATTCGATCCCACCCTCGAGCAACGCCGCCCCTTGACTGGAGCATTGGCCCGGCAACTCTCCCCTGTGGGCCACATGTTCTATCGAGCATTTCCTGATCAGGCAATGAACTCGATCGACATTTTTCGATTTGCGATGCGTGGGCGAGAGCGTGATTTATTCAGTGTTTTGTCCATCGGTATTCTCTCCTCATTGGTGGGAATGATTACGCCATTAGTCACAGGAATTTTAATTACTGATGTCATTCCCGATGCCCAGCGAAATCTGGTGTGGGAGTTTGCCCTTTGTCTATTGGCCGCCAGCTTTGGCAATACCTTGTTTGGCATTGCTCAAAGTGTGGCTTCGGGGCGCTTACAAACCTTAGCTGATCTAGAAACCCAATCAGCCGTCTGGGATCGACTGTTAAAACTCCGGGTGTCTTTCTTTCGGAACTATACGATCGGGGATTTGCAAGGACGAGTATCTGCCATTTCCCAAATTCGACGTATCCTTAGCGGAACAGTTTTACAAACTATTTTTAGTAGCTTCTTTTCAGCCTTAAACCTAGGCTTGATGATTGTATATAGCCCATCGTTATCCCTTGTGGCATTGGGCATCACGGCTGTGATTATTGTAGTGACCAATGCTTCAAGTTTCTATACCCGCCAACAAATGCGACCCTTGCAGAAAATGCAGGGGGAATTAAATGGCTTGATTGTGCAATTGATTGGTGGAGTTTCCAAGCTCCGCATTGCTGGAGCAGAACAACGAGCTTTTGCATTTTGGGCTAGCCAATTTCGCCAGCAACTCAAACTTTCATTGAGCACAGAGGCGATCGAAGATGGCATGACACTTTTTAATACATTTCTTTCAACCGTCAGCCCTGCGCTGCTATTTGCGTCGGCTTCTCTGTTGATCACGCCCGCCCAAGCAGCCGGGACAGGGCCGCTCCAGTCTAGTCTTTCGATCGGGACGTTCCTTGCCTTTAACTCAGCCTTTGGCACATTTTTGGGTGGTGCTACCAGCCTGAGTAATCTCTTGATTCAAATTATGGAAATTTCAGTGCTTTGGGAGCGTGCCCGGCCCATCATTGAAGAACCACCTGAGGTGGATCAAGACAAAACTGATCCCGGACGTTTATTAGGGGGGGTCAAGCTCGATCGCGTTAGCTTTCGTTACCAAACTGATGGCCCTTTAACCTTAGATAAAATCTCAATTGAAGCCAAACCGGGTGAGTTTATTGCGTTGGTGGGGCCTTCCGGTAGCGGCAAATCAACGACAGTTCGCCTATTGCTGGGTTTTGAACAACCCGAAGAAGGGGCAATTTTCTATGATGGTCAAGATCTCTCGGGTTTAGATGTGACCGCAATTCGGCGGCAGTTAGGCGTTGTTTTGCAAAATGGACGAATTAACAGCGACTCCATCTTTGAAAATATTTCTGGGGGAGCGCTCATCACCATGGATGAAGCCTGGGAAGCAGCCAAAATGGCTGGCTTTGCTGATGATATTGACCACATGCCGATGGGGATGCATACGGTCATTTCTGAGGGAGGTACCAACCTTTCTGGGGGGCAACGCCAACGACTCTTGATTGCCCGGGCATTGGTTTTACAGCCTAAGATTTTGATCTTTGATGAAGCAACGAGTGCCCTGGATAATCGAACTCAGGCGATTGTGAGTGAAAGCCTCGATCGCCTACGAGTTACCCGCATTGTAATTGCTCATCGTCTCAGCACGATTCGCAACGCCGATCGCATTTACGTCATCTCCGCCGGTCAGGTCATTCAGCAAGGTAATTTTGAGACCCTGATGCAGGAAGCGGGGCTATTTGCCGATCTCATGAACCGCCAAATTATGTAAGCATTTCCCTACAGTCCAATCAGTCACTATAGGATTGAGGCTGAGTCAAAATCCCATTCAGATAGATGCAAGATCAATACTCAGCTAAGATTTAAATTCATCTAGAGTCAGCGAAATTTAGCACTCGAAATTTAGCACTGTTTAATTATTCCAGTCCATTAACTATTCTGGCAAATCAATTGGATATTCACCTTCAGGCATCTTCCTCAACCTTTTCAGAATCAATGATGCTGCTAAAAGCAGCCGTTTTAGAGCGATTTAATCAAGAAATTCTTGAAAAAAAGTTGTGCTACCACAACCAAGCTCATATTGAGGCAGTCCAACGCCGAGCTTGTCAACTATTTCAGGTGGTTCGTGCTGAGTTACCGCATGAAATGGCTGATCGATTAGCAATTTTGCTGGATTTTTGTGCTGTTGCTCATGACCTGGTGCAAGTGTTTTTGCCCGTGACTGATGCCCATAGCTCTCGTCGCCGAGAAGCTGGAGTGAGCGAAACAGCAACAATTCATGAGATCCGGCAATTCATTCAAGGAATTAATCAACAAACTAGCCATCTTTCAGCCCAGATTACGGTGGAAGATATGCATCTCATTCAAGAAGCGATCGAGGCAACTATTTGTGCGTACGATCCCCAGGAGCAAGCTATCTATCAGCCCAGTCTCTATGAGCGTGATCACCCAATTTCCCTTGTGGCTAGACTGTTAGCGATCGCGGATATTGGCTCGCTGGCCATGGAAGGACTTGAATCCTACAACCAAGAAGGCCGCCTCATTTTTCTTGAAGAAAACCCTGATGTTTATGACCTGCTCGCCACGGGGCGTTTACTGCACTTAGCCACTCATGAGCCTGATTTAGCTGAAAATGTTCGGCAACGTCTGCTGCGACGCAGCCAATTTCAAGTGAGCTTTGCCAAATCTCGCTTCAAGCGATCGCCCCAAGAGTTAGAGGGTTTACCAGCCCCCGTAATTCCCATTATCCTGAATGAGCTTTTTTCTGATTTAACCCCAGCCAATATTCAGCAGTTGGAATCAGTCACTCCCACAGACCCTGACACACCTCTTCAAAGCCTAATTGACTTTTTTCAGCTTACCTCACTTCATACAGTTTTTAACTCGCTCAATAAGAAGGGCAGTCAATAAGGTAGTGATTATGAGGTGAGGATCTTCGCAAGCAATTGCTTATTTCACAAAGCTTTCATTAGCTTATCATTACTTCACAGGCACTACTCACAATCAAAATTCAGCTACTCAAGATTCATTACCGAGTTGATAACTCAAGATTTATGATCGATCGCCCTTGATTACTTCTCCGTCCACGTCCGGCGGGCCAACGGGGCGATCGAGGTCTTTTTCATCCGGGTTCAGCTCATCCCGAAAACCGCGCAGGGTTTTGCCCAAGGCCCCGCCCAACTGCGGCAACTTCTTGGGGCCAAAGATCAGGATCGCCACCAACAAAATCAACAGCACTTCCGGCCAGCCCAGTCCAAACACGATCGCGCCTCTCCTAAACGACGACTGCCCGCGATCCCAGTTGCGATCGCCGCATGATTGTCGATCGCTGCCTGTACCGCTGCCCCCATAGATAGCACCAATTGTCGGATCTGACTGACTCCATCACTAGCGCAAATCGTCAAATCCGCCACAAACTCCAAGCGATCGCCCAAAGTATGGCAACCTAAAAAACTGGGAAACCCATTTATTTGGGCAACCCCTTGAACCATCCGCGCCTTCAGACATACCCCGCGCCATCCGCGATCGGAGCGAAGCCATGCAAACCCTGCCGAAACCCCCCGTTCCCAACGGCAGCATCGCCACCAACCTAGACGATCGACTGTTTGACACCACGATCCATCGTCGCCAAACCCGCCCCGTGCAAGTGGGCGACATCACGATCGGTGGCGGCCATCCGGTCGTGGTGCAGTCGATGATCAATGAAGATACCCTCGACATTCCCGGGTCTGTGGCCGCCATTCGTCGCCTCCACGAAATCGGCTGCGAAATTGTGCGCGTCACCGTCCCCAGCCTGGCCCACGCCAAGGCCATGGAAAGCATTCGCAAGACACTGGAAGACACCTATCGCCCCGTGCCCCTGGTGGCCGATGTGCACCACAACGGCATGAAAATCGCCCTGGAAGTGGCCAAGCACGTTGATAAGGTGCGGATTAATCCGGGCTTGTATGTGTTTGAAAAGCCCCGCGCTGATCAAGACTACAGCGCCGCCGAATTTGAGGCGATCGGCAAGAAAATTCGCGAAACTCTGCAACCCCTGGTGGAAACCCTGGGCGAGCAAAACAAATGTATGCGGATTGGCGTGAACCACGGCTCCCTGGCGGAGCGGATGGTGTTCACCTATGGCGACACGCCCTTGGGCATGGTGGAATCGGCCTTGGAATTCCTGCGGATTTGCGAAGACATGCAATTCCAAAACCTGGTGATTTCCATGAAGGCCTCGCGCGTGCCCGTGATGCTGGCGGCCTATCGGTTGCTGGCCAAGCGGCTGGACGAAGCCGGGATGCCCTACCCGATCCATTTGGGCGTGACGGAAGCGGGCGACGGCGACTATGGCCGGGTCAAGTCCACCGCCGGGATTGCCACCCTGCTGGCGGAAGGGATCGGCGACACGATCCGCGTTTCGCTGACGGAAGCCCCCGAAAAGGAAATCCCCGTTTGCTACAGCATTCTGCAATCGCTGGGCCTGCGGAAAACGATGGTGGAATACGTGGCCTGCCCGTCCTGTGGGCGGACGCTGTTTAGCCTTGAAGAGGTGCTGCACCAAGTGCGGGAAGCAACGAAACACCTGGTGGGTCTGGATATTGCCGTGATGGGCTGCATTGTGAACGGGCCGGGCGAAATGGCCGATGCGGACTACGGCTATGTGGGCAAAACGCCAGGGACGATCGCCCTCTATCGGGGTCGCGACGAAATCAAGCGCGTGCCGGAAACCGAAGGCGTATCGGCGCTGATTGAACTGATCAAGGCCGATGGCCGTTGGGTGGATCCGCCGACCAGTTAAACCGGGCGATCGACCCACAGTGGGCGAGTGCATGAGCAGCGATCGAGGGGTGGCGGAAGTCACCCCTTTTGGGTTTGGGGGTTGCGAGAAATGCAGTCCAGAGCAGGCCGCGATCGCGCTGGATCTGGATCGCCCATGGGCAACCACAAGGTAGCAATCAACACCGTCTGCTTACTCGATCGCGCGATCGCAACAGGTAATGAGGCTGACGGCGATCGTCACCGTAACAAATAAGGCACTAGCTTACTAGGCTCCCGAGCAAGCCCAGATTGACGGTAGATAACATCGATCGCAAGGGTTGATTTGAGTTCATGACAGTTAAGAGTGAAAGAGATCTTAAACTTAAATTTTTGTGATTTTCAGCTTCAATCTTTGTGATTCCCATCCAAGATAGGCGTGGGTGCATAATGTTTTGCCTATCCGAACGCATGCTTAGGTTTTAGCATCAATCGGTTCAGCCAAAGCCAATGATGAGGGCATTTCTTCAGCCGGATTATGATCGATTAAAGTCTTCATGCAAAAGACTTCTGGCATTTTGCTCATTTTTTCGACATACTGAGAGCGGGATGTAGCGATTGTGTCTGTGAAGGTTGGTTCAGCAATGCATGTCTACAGTTGCATCACTGAACAAAGCGGTGGTTGGCCAGTCAGCAGCACCATCACAGGGTAATCATCCCTTAAGTCAGTCATGGGGGGATCAGGTCGCTCTGCGCCAAAATGAGTTGACAGACTCGGTGACAGCCATGCTCTCGTTTTCATAGGCGTCCCATTGTCCAGGCAACTGACCACCGCATCCTCAGTGCATTGAGGACTCATTCGTCAGCGTCATTCACTTGTAGGCACCGACCTTGGGTATTCATTCTTACCAAGCTTGAACTTGGGCAATGAATTGATCGGTGCCTTCTCGTCATAGGTCAATTCCCATGCAGTCTGCCCCTCAAGCCACCGTTTCTTTGCCCGGCTACGAGTTAACTGAAGAGCTATACCGGGGTGTGAAAACTCTGGTTTATCGTGGTCTACAACTCAATCAGCAAGATCACGCAGCTCACGAACCGGTAGTCATCAAGTTTTTGCAGCGTGCGTATCCAACGTTCCAAGAATTGCTGCAATTTCGCAACCAGTACACGATTGCCAAAAATCTGGATATGCCGGGTCTGGTTCGCCCCAAGACCCTCGAGCCTTATGGCAATAGCTATGCGCTGGTGATGGAAGATGTGGGGGGCCTGTCTTTAAAGTCCCTGATGCAGTCGCGATCGCTGGAAATTCATGAGGCGATCGAAATTGCCATTCAACTCACGGATATTCTGCACGATTTCAGCCGCAATCGAATTATCCACAAAGACATTAAGCCCGCGAATATTTTGATTTGTCCCGGCAACAAACAAGTCAAAGTGATTGACTTTAGTTTGGCTTCTTTGCTGCCGCGCGAAACCGAAGATGTTAAGCACCCAAATGTTTTAGAAGGGACACTCACCCATTTGGCTCCAGAACAAACGGGCCGCATGAATCGGGGAATTGACTACCGGACAGACTTTTATGGCTTGGGAGTAACCCTGTTTGAGCTATTAACTGGTCGCTTGCCCTTTCAGTCAGAAGATCCGCTGGAATTGGTGCATTGCCACATTGCCAAGCCAGCACCTTTTGTTTGTGACATCAAGCCCCATGTTCCCACGCCCTTGGGCAAAATTGTGGCTAAGTTGATGGCCAAAAATGCCGAAGATCGCTACCAAAGCGCCTTGGGTCTGAAGCGTGATCTCGAAATTTGCCAACAGCAATTGTCGATCGTGGGCGTGATTTCAGATTTCACGATCGCCCAGCATGATGTGAGCGATCGATTTGTGATTCCCGAAAAGCTCTACGGTCGGGAATATGAAGTGCATGCGCTCCTGGCATCGTTCGATCGCGTGGCCTTGGGCAGCTCTGAATTGATGCTGGTAGCTGGATTTTCCGGGATCGGGAAAACGGCCGTTGTCAATGAAGTTCACAAGCCGATTACGCGCCAGCGCGGGTATTTCATCAAGGGCAAATTTGACCAGTTCAATCGCAATATTCCGCTGTTTGCTTTCGTGCAGGCTTTTCGCAATTTGATGTTGCAATTGATCGGCGAAAGTGACACACAACTGCAATATTGGCGTCAAAAAATTCTCCAAGCCCTCGGTGAAAACGGGCAAATTTTAATTGAGGTGATTCCTGAGCTGGAGCGGATTATTGGTGCGCAACCTCCCGCGATCGAACTGTCGGGAACGGCTGCCCAAAATCGCTTTAATCTGCTGTTTCAAAAGTTCATTCAGGTTTTCGCAACCCAAAATCACCCGCTGGTGATCTTTTTGGATGACTTGCAGTGGGCAGACACCACCTCCCTGGGATTGATTCAATTGTTGATGACTGAATCAACGGTGGGGTATTTGTTGGTGATTGGTGCCTACCGAGATAATGAGGTTTTTGCTGCGCACCCTTTGACCCTGACCCTAGATGCGATCGCCCGTGCTGGCAGCACCGTCAACTCAATCACATTGCAACCGCTCGATCGCGTCAGTCTCAATCAATTGGTGGCTGACACCCTCAAATGCTCTAGTCCCTTAGCGGTTCCCCTCACCAAGTTGGTGCTGCAAAAAACCCAGGGAAATCCGTTTTTTGTGACGCAGTTTCTCAAGGCTTTGCATCAGGATCGGGCGATCGAATTTGACCCCCAAGCCGGTTATTGGCAATGCGATATTGCCGGGGTGCGATCGGCTGCCCTGACCGATGATGTAGTGGCGTTTATGGCCTTGCGGCTGCAAAAACTACCGGCTGCTACCCAAGCAGCACTGCAACTGGCCGCCTGTGTAGGCAACCAATTTGACCTCCAAACCCTCTCGATTATTTCCGAGCAATCAGCTCCCGATGCGGCCGACGCTCTCTGGGCAGCATTGCAAGAAGAACTGCTATTACCGCAAAGCGAAGTTTATAAGTTCTATCTCGGCGATGGGCAATCCACAACTCGCACCAGCGAAGTGGCTGTTTATCGGTTTTTGCACGATCGCATTCAACAGGCAGCCTATGACTCCATTCCCGAGTCCGAGCGAGCCATCACCCATCTGAAAATTGGGCGATTGTTGTTGCAAAAAACGCCTGAATCTTATCTCAAAGATGTCATTTTTGATATTGTCAATCAGCTCAATCAAGGCGTTGAACTCATTACTGATACGAGGGAGCAACAACGCCTAGCTGAGCTGAATTTAATGGCAGGTCAAAAAGCCAAAGCCGCCACCGCTTATGCCGATGCCGTGCGTTATCTCGATCGCGCGTTGTCTTTGTTAGGTCGTGATCAGTGGCAAACCGCCTACGACCTAGCCCTGGCAATTCACCTCGAAGCCGCAGAAGCCGAGTATCTCAATCGGAATTTCGATCGCCTCAATGACCTAGCAGCAATCATTTTGGAACGGGCAAACACCCTGCTGGATTGCATCAGCGTCTATGAGCTACAAATCCAAGCCTATCACGCCCAAAGTTTGATGTTACAGGCGATCGAAACGGGTCTTGTGGCCCTCGAGCAGCTTGAGATTCGGCTATCGGATCAAGCTGGCGCTTCTGCCCAGCCCGCCTTGCCCACGGCAGCAGAACTCGATCAGTTGCCGGAGATGCGCGATCCGCAGCAAATCGCCGCCTTGCGCATCTTGATGGCGCTCTATCCGCCCGTCTATATTGCCCGGCCAGAGCTGATGCAGCCCCTGATTTTGACCATGGTGCGGCTCGCGCAAGATGGCGGCTATTCGGGGCTAGCGGCCTATGGATATGTGCTCTACGGCATGATTTTGTGCGCCATGCCGAGCGAAATTGAACAAGGCTATGGTGCGGGTCAGTTGGCCTTACATTTACTCGATCGCTTCCATGCAACGGAGCTGAAAGCCAAGATTTATACCCTCTTTAATGCCCACATTCGCTTCTGGAAAGAGCCACTCAAGACGACCCTTGCCGACTATCTTGAAGGCTGCCAAAGCGGTCTCGATGTGGGGGATTTGGAATGGGCTAGCTACAACGCCATGCATTATTGCAAAAGCCTATTTTGGGTTGGCGAGCCGCTCGATCTAGTCCTCAAGCAACAAGCGCCCTATCTGGAATTGTTGCAGAAAAATAATCATGAATTTGCCCTGTCTTATTCTCGCATTTGGTCACAAATGGCGAGCAATTTGCAAGGTACCGCAGCAGATCCGCAATGCTTGGCAGGTGATCTCTTCAATGAAGCTGAATTGATTCCGCTCTGGGAGACCACCAAAAATTACATGTCTCTCTTTGCGATTTATGTGGCCAAGGCTAGCTTGTTGTATACCTTCAAAAACTATTCCGAAGCTCTGCGCTATCTCCAACTAGCTGAGCCTCACCAAAACGCCTCGACGGGATTGTTGGTGGTGGTGATGTACAACTTCTATTCATCGCTGACCTTGCTGGCCCTCTACGATCGCGTCTCGCCCGATCAACAGGCATCCTATCTCGCTACGGTTGATCAACAGCAAGCTGTGTTGCAGCAATGGGCGCAATTATCCCCTGAGAATTTCCAGCACAAATACGATTTAGTCCATGCGGAGCGATCGCGCGTCCTTCGCGATTGGTTGACGGCGATGGACAGTTACGATCGCGCCATCCAAGGGGCCAAAATTAATGGCTATTTGCAAGAAGAAGCCCTCGCCAATGAATTAGCTGCTGGGTTGTATTTGTCCATGGGGCGCGACATGTTGGTTAAGCCCTACATGACCGAGGCTTATTATTGCTATTCCCGCTGGGGGGCGATCGCCAAAGTCAAAGCCATGATTAGTCAATCGGCTGGCTTTTTACCCACCTATACCGATCGCCATGAGTCCAGACTCAGTGGCTCAGCTTCCTTGGGCACTATTTCTTCGATCGGTAGCGCCTTGGACTTTATTAGTCTCTTGAAAGCGTCGCAAACCATTACCCAAACCCTCGATCTAGAAGAACTACTCCACCGCAGCTTAAACATCATTCTGCAAAATGCCGGGGCGCAGCGTGGTGCTTTGATTGTGCTGCAAAGTGATGATGCGCCTGCATCGACCACCAAGCCTTTCCAGGGCAATTATGCGATCGCCGCTGTGGCCCCCGATCTGCCTAATCGACTGGCCACCAGCAGTCAAGCCACGATTAATTCGGGACATCCACTGTCTTTAGCCGATCTCGTGGAAGACAATGCGATCGTCTGTTTGGGGATTGTGAACTACACCCTGCGCACCTCTGAAAGCGTCATTATCGATCGAGCAGAACGCGATCTACGGTTTGGCAGTCATCCCTACATCCAGCGTTATCAACCACAATCCATTCTGTGCATTCCCCTGGTGACCCAAGGGCAAGTTTTGGGGGCAATATATTTAGAAAATAACGCTACTGAAGGGGCGTTTAATGCAGAGCGGGTCGAGATTTTGACGCTGCTGTCGGCGCAGGTGGCAATTTCTTTGGAGAACGCCAATCTGTATCACTCCATGGAAACCAAGGTCGAAGCGCGTACCAAGGATTTGCAGCAGGCCCTAGAAGCCTTGCAAACAACCCAATCACAACTGATTCAAGTGGAGAAGATGTTGAGCTTGGGCAAAGTTGTCGCCGGTATTGCCCATGAGCTAAACAATCCTGTCACCTTCATCCATGTCAATTTGAAATATCTCAAGCAAGTGACCCAGGATTTGCTGGAGCTGCATGATTTGTATGCACGCATCTATCCTGAACCAGATGCAGAAATTGATCATTATCTGAAGCATATTGATCTAGACTTTATTCGCCAAGATGCGCCGTCAATGTTTACTTCGGTGCTGCGCGGTGCCCAACGGATTGCTGACATTGTGCAGTCCTTGCGGCAATTTTCACGGCTGGATGAAGAGGGCTATAAAGCCTATAACCTCCACAGCAGCATTGAGCACACGTTGATGTTGCTGAACCATCAGTTGGTAAGTCACAACATTGAAGTTTTGCAGGCGATCGAACCCTTGCCGCTCATTCAATGCCAAGGGGCACAAATCAACCAAGTATTGATGCATTTGCTGACCAATGCGATCGATGCCATTGTGGCGAGTCACAATCCCGTGAAGCGAATCACGATCGCCGCGATCGCCCTTGACAACGCGCAGCAAATTCAAATCCAGATTAGCGACACTGGATCGGGCATTCCTGCAAATATTCAGGACAAAATTTTCGATCCCTTCTTCACCACCAAGCCCGTCGGTCAGGGCACCGGCATGGGCTTAGCCATTTGCTATCAAATCATCAAGCAACATCAGGGCGAGTTAGCACTCACCAGCACCAGCACCAGCGGCAGTCAGTTCACCATGACCTTGCCGATTTCTGTCGATCGCCGCTTGGCCCCGTCCCTCCGGCCCCCAATTGTGATGAAGAACGAGAGCAGCAAGCACAAGAGCAACTAGCTAGTTAGAGCAAATAGCTCAAATAGCTATGGTCATTTCAGAATAGTCGTCTTACACAAGAACGAGACAGTCTGCCTGCTGGGGGCTGGTACACTGCCGCCGGCTCCAAGCAGGTCTGCTGTGGCCTTAGCCCCCAAGCAGCTTCCCAGACTGTCCCTCAAGCTCGCCTTTGCGCTTGGTGGCCGGACGCTGGCGAGCTGGTTTGGCATAGCCATTTGGCATCACTGTTTGGCACAGTTGGCGGCAAAAGTCAGTGGCCAATCACACTTGCCAATAACATTGCCCATGCGAATTGGCAATCCTGGGCTAGAATCATTACAGATTTTTACAAAAATCGTCTTTCCGAGACCCAACCTGCTGGACTGCTTGCTGTCAGCGGGGCCCGTGTGAACCCATCGCTAATCAACCTATGAGCCTCCCGATTCGTAACGTTGCCATCATTGCCCACGTTGACCATGGTAAAACCACCCTGGTTGACGCGCTGCTGAAGCAATCTGGCATTTTCCGCGAGGGCGAAGAAGTGCCCACCTGCGTGATGGACTCCAACGACCTCGAACGGGAGCGCGGCATCACGATTCTGTCAAAAAATACTGCGGTTCGTTACAAAGAAACACTGATCAACATCGTTGACACCCCTGGCCACGCGGACTTCGGTGGCGAAGTGGAGCGGGTGTTGGGCATGGTTGATGGCTGCGTGCTAATTGTGGATGCCAACGAAGGGCCGATGCCCCAAACGCGCTTCGTGCTGAAGAAAGCGCTGGAAAAGGGTCTCCGCCCGATCGTGGTGGTCAACAAGATCGATCGCCCGCGTGTGGAACCCATGACCGCCGTGGATAAGGTGTTGGATCTGTTCATCGAGCTGGGAGCCGATGACGACCAATGCGACTTCCCTTACCTGTTCGCTTCGGGGATGGCTGGCTTTGCCAAGAACGACTTGGCCGACGAAAACAAGGACATGCAGCCCTTGTTTGAAGCGATTCTGGAGCATGTGCCCGCGCCCGTGGGCGACCCCGAAAAACCCTTCCAACTGCAAGTGACCACCCTGGACTATTCCGAATATCTGGGTCGGATTGTGATTGGCCGGATCCATAACGGGACGGTCACCGCCGGTCAACAAGCGGCTTTGATTAAGGAAGACGGGTCAATCACCAAGGGGCGGATTACCAAGCTGTTGGGCTTTGAAGGGCTGCAACGGGTGGAAATCGAGCAGGCTTCGGCCGGTAACCTGGTGGCCATTTCCGGTTTTGCCGATGCCAACATTGGGGAAACTTTGGCCAGCGCCGAAAACCCTGAAGCGCTGCCGCTGATCAAGGTGGACGAGCCGACTCTGCAAATGACCTTTGTGGTCAACGATTCGCCCTTTGCCGGTCGTGAGGGCAAGTTTGTGACCTCGCGGCAAGTGCGCGATCGCCTGATGCGCGAGTTGGAAACCAACGTGGCTCTGCGTGTGGAAGAAACGGACTCGCCCGATCGCTGGGCCGTGTCCGGTCGGGGTGAACTGCACCTGGGCATCTTGATCGAAACCATGCGCCGAGAGGGCTATGAATTCCAAGTGTCGCAGCCGCAGGTGATCTTCCGCGAAGTGAACGGCCAACCCTGCGAACCTTACGAATTGTTGGTGTTGGATGTGCCCGACGATGCATCCGGCAGTTGCATCGAAAAGCTGGGGACTCGTCGCGCTGAAATGCAGGACATGCGTGTGGGTGAAAACGGCCGCACCCAATTGGAATTCATCATCCCGGCGCGGGGTCTGATCGGGTTCCGGGGCGAGTTTATGCGCATGACCCGAGGCGAAGGGATCATGAACCACAGTTTCCATGACTACCGCCCGATCGTGGGAGACATCGACACCCGCCGCAACGGGGTGATGATTTCCTTTGAAGAAGGCGTGGCCACTTTCTACGCCATGAAGAACGCTGAAGATCGCGGTGTGTTCTTCATTGAACCGGGCACAAAGGTTTACAAGGGCATGATTGTGGGTGAGCACAACCGCCCGCAAGACATTGACCTGAACGTGTGCAAAACCAAGCAGCTCACCAACCACCGCGCGGCCGGTGGCGATGAATTGGTGCAGTTGCAAGCGCCGGTACAAATGACGCTGGAACGGGCGCTGGAATATATCGGCTCCGATGAAATGGTGGAAGTCACTCCCGAATCGATTCGGTTGCGGAAGCTCCCGGCAAAAAAGCTCGCTAAGCGCTAAGTCGTTTTAGGGCGATCGCTCCGGGGCGATCGTCTTCCCCACCTGGCAGGAGAGGCACTGATCTCTCCTGCCTTTTTGCTGTCTGGAATTTTGTGCTAGCCTCGATGGGTAGCTCTCCAGCAGCTTGCAACGCCAGTCTATTTTTACTGATCTATTAACCGATTCAAAACTATGTTTCTAAAAAAAGTTCATGTTAAAAATTTTCGTGGACTACAAGACGTAGTGCTTGAGTTCAATCAGTCTCTGTCGCCTTCCGTTTTTCCAGTCGGCAGCTTAAATGGCGGTGGCAAAAGCACCCTACTACAACTTATTTTTATTCTCCTTCGCTGCGCCTCTGACCCAGCAAAACATCATTATATTCAAAATATTCTCCGGCTCGACTTAGGAGATGTAGGAGACCAAGAACGTGAAGTTCTTCATTGCATCATCAATCATCAAAATGAAGATGTTGATCTTCGTTTTATAATCGCATCTCAAAAAATATCTGGCCAACGTCTAGACTCTTTTTATGCCCTGGAAGAAACCAGAGAATCACTAAATCAAGACTTCGGGACAGAGATTAGTCCAGAGGTAATTCACAGGTATATTATGGAATTAAGGGGGTTAATTGAAAAAACAGAAAACATCGGAAGTTTTATTGGTTCTCCTCAAGAGCAAGATATCAAAGACTTTTCTAAAGGTCTTCAGAGTCTTTTTGATAAGAATAGTTGGTCAGAAAAATTATTTGACGCAAGAAGGCTAGTCCTGAAGATTTCTCGATTTAATGCCCTCAGCCAGCAAGATTCTCTCTCAATGATGCAAACTCTAAAAGCATTATTAGAGCAACTTGAAAATCTTGAGTTTGATTTCAGTGAGCTACTTGGTCAATATATCAACTTCAGTAAATCAGTCGCTCTCGCTCGAGCAGCGCTAGGGAAAAAAGGTTATCGATATATTACTCAATTGTCAGATCAACACCTTTTGTTCTGCAAAACTTTGGATAGTGAATCAACCTTAAAGCTGATCTCTGAGTATATTTACTTGGCATTTCCCTTGACGCAATTTGCCCTTTTCTTAAAGGAAGAGATATTGCATCAAGCAGTGGAAAGCAATACAAGAATTGAAGCTTATATTGAGGCATTAGAATCTGCAAGGCGAGATATTGGGAGCTTCTATACCTATGATCTTTTCTCAAGTAGACAACTAATGGAAATTGTTCATCGTTATATCGAAAAAGATACAGAGTATGGACTGGCTTCTAATGACTATGGCGATTCTTTGATTAAGTTTAAAGAAGAAATTGATCGTTTTTTTATTGACAAAAAAATAGTGCTTGATCGTGAATCAGTCAAATTTGTTTTCAAAGAAACCAACAAAAGAATTTCAATACATGAACTCAGTCATGGAGAAATCAAGAAGTTTAGCATTTATGTTTGGTTAAAATATATAGAAACCAAGGATGCAATTGTGCTAATGGATGAAGTAGAAGCTGGCTTTCATCCTGATTGGCAATATTCAATTATTCATGACCTACTCGAATGGTCGGATAATAATCAATTTATCCTGGCAACTCATTCCTATGATTTGTGCAATGCAGTTACGCCCGCCCATGTGAATGAAATTGAACCCCGGCTAAATTCAAAAAGACAAGATAGCCAGGAAAATTAGCAGACTGATTTGATCAAGACTATGAGTTTAAATGATGACCAAGTTTGGAACTTGGCAAACTCAATTATCAGATGCCGTGCCATTAAAAATCGAGCAGTGATCCTTTGTGAAGGTAAAGTTGATCCTATTCCCGACGGCAGCAAACTTAGAAAGAGTCCTGGTAGCTATCGGCAACAGGAATTTGATGACTCCAAATTCTACCGAAAATGCTTACCCAGATATTTACAACGTGAATATTGTCCTCAGTTCTTCAATTGTGGTAGCCAAGCTAGTGTCATAAAAGTATTTCATCAGCTTCTTGAGATTCATAATCTCGATCCGAGCAATAGCAACTTAAGTACTGATAAGCTTTTCTCTCTGGTAGATTTAGACCTTGGCAGACAACCAGTTAACAAATATGTATTTCCAGATATTGAGTCAATTTATAGAAATATTTATCATTCTGATTTTGAGAAACTAAATTTATCTGGTCATCAAATCTACACCACAGGACTCATTCATAAAGAAGCTTACTTCATTTTGCCAGAACTAGAAAGAGAGGTTTTTAATGAATTTCTAGAGAAGTTCCCGAAATTGCAGCACTCTGGTCAACCGTTCAACCTCAAGGTCATCTACCAGACTTTAATCCATAGTATTGGTGATGATCCAAGAATCAGAGAGAATTTTGGTATTGTCAAACAGCGAATTCAAAGGTATTTATCGCCAGAAGAGTTGATAGATCTAGACCCAAGAATGCTGCAAGTAATCCTAGAACAGCGATTTGAGGCTTGCACTAATCAACATTCTTTGGACTCTGAGGAAGGGCGATCGCTTTTAATCAAAGCTGTCCTTGTGATCACGAAAGTCAAAGACTTGGCTTGGAATCAAATTACAGATGGTGATGATTACCCCTTGGATGCAAAAGTAATTCGTGATCAGTTGACTCTTAATATCGCAGAATATTTTTCACGAAATCATGAATCTTTGAGGGATTTTCATATTATGGAAATTCTGAAATTTATTGCCGAACAGTCTAGAAGTTGATGTCATGACGATCGCGCTAATTTGTTGGAGTTGCGCGATCGACTGGCAATTTTGACTGGGCATTGGTTGAAGTGGCAATACCAAAACAACAAATTTAGTCGCAGTTGGTTGGCAAGCATTCGGGTGCAACGGCGCAGTATTCAACTCCCCAAATTCTGATCGCTGAATTTTAAACAAGAACACTTTGTGAGCTTTTTGTTCAAATTACAAACTGAGCTGAGACTCTGTGTTTAGATAGAGTCCAGTAGTTGCTTGGTGATCTCAATGCTTCATCAGCTTTTAGGCGGTGCGATCGCCCTGGTTATCGGCTCCACGGCGATCGCACCGGCCCAGGCCCAACAGCGACCCAACACCCAATCAGCCCCCAGCAGCCGTTCCACCACCCCACCCGATCCCAACTGCCCGATCAAAGGCAACATCTCCCAAACCACGGACGGCCAAAACACCGGGCGACGGCTATATCACCTGCCAGGAATGCGGGACTATGAGCGCACCGTGATCGACCTATCGCGAGGGGAACGCTGGTTTTGCTCGGAGGCGGAGGCGATCGCGGCTGGCTGGACAAAGGCCCCGCGCTAACGACCAAAGAAAGGGGCCAGGTCGATCGACCCAGCCCCTCCAAACAGAAGTGAAATTTTTGGCAGTCTTCGCAAAATGGGCTGTAACCCAGCCCATTTTGGGTCAACTAAATCGTGAAAGTTGAGGAAGGAACCGAAGTTGTGTCTCCTGTGGGGCTGAAGGTACCCGCAGCAGCAGGCGTAATCACTGCCAAATATTTCTTCACATTGCCGCTAGCCGTCGGGAATGTGTACGTCAAGGCAATTTCTCCTGTTGTGCTACCAGGAACAGCCTCGGGAATCAAAGCAGTGGCAACTAAACCATCACCCAAGCCAATCTTGTCTGTGCCCAGCGTGAATGCGCTGATTCGATCAGCATCACCAATGCTATCCACAGCATCACTGGCCTGGAACGCAAAGATATCCGTACCACTATCACCAACGAGCGTGTCGCGACCAGTCCCACCAACCAGAGTCGTTGTTCCACCGGCTGCTACTGCTCCAGCCGTGATTTGATCATCTCCCGCGCCACCCAGCAGTTTATTGCCAGCAACTGTGCTACCCGTAATCACGTCATTACCAGCGCCGCCGTCGATGGTTACTGTTCCAGTGGGTGCGGGCGCTGTGCCCGGAGTGAATCGATCACTCCCTGCTTCACCCCGCAAAATTGCAGGTGCGGTGTTGGAGTAGGTGAATTGATCATCGCCACCGCCACCGTTGATCCCACCAGGAAACAGCGACACCAAACTGTTATCCACAGTGATTGCATTATTCAGGTCGTTGAACTGCAACGTGTTGCCAATTGCAGAGCTGCCAGGTGGGGTTGTGGTAGTTGCAGTAGCCACATCCTTGATCGTCAACACCGAAGTGGCCTGAGTGCCCAACGTACCGCCAGTGGGAGCCGTCAGAGTCAGATTCACCGTCTCATCGGCCTCTGGCGTAATCGCATCGGACAGAACCGGCACGTTCACTGTTTTGGTTGTTTCACCCGCCGCGAAGCTCACCACTTGGTTTGCAACCGCCGTGTAGTCCGAGCCAGCCGTCGCCGTGCCGCCTGTACCGGTCGAGAAGGTGACGGAGCCAGCTTGGGAAGTGTCGCCCGTGCGGGTGATGTTGATGGCCGCTTGTACCGTGGCCGTGCCTTCCGTCGCCGTGTAGGTTGCGCCGCTGAATTGGAAAGTGGAAGAGCCAGTGGTTCCGCCGCCGCCCGTTGCGCCCTTGTCCACGATCGTCAAGATTGCCGAATCCTGCTTGCCCAAGATTGCGCCGCCCGTGGGACGAGACAGCAACATCCGAATCGTTTCACCGCTGTCGGCCAAAGGCGCATCGTCAATCAGATCCACCTTGAAGGTTTGGCTAATTTGACCCGGCGCAAAGTTCAGGGTTTGGTTGAAGGTTTTGTAGTCTGCGTTGGCCGTTGCCGTGCCGCCCAACACACCCACATCCACAGAAACCGCACCCGCCGATTGGTTCACATCCCGCGTCACGGTCACTTCCACTTGGGAACCTTCCGTGCCGGTCAGGTTGGCCACCGAGAATTGCAGTGCGCCTTGGGGCGGCACAGATCCAGGTTGCACACCATCGGAACTGAACGTGCCGGGGGTGTTCATCAGTTGGTTGGCGCTGACCCCTTTCACCACCGCCAAAATTTGGTTGTTGCCTTTGTCGCGAATGATGGCGCTGCCAGCGGTTTGACCGGAACCATCAAAGATTTCCAGGTCAGACATGGTGACTCCGCCAATCAGCCGAATTTGGTCTTGGCCAAATTGGTTGAAGTCTTCAATCACGTCGGCTTCCAGGATGGTGGAACCGCCGGTGGAAATTTGACCGGTCTGGGCCGAGAAGCTGTCGCTGCGGCGACCGATCACAAAGGTATCGTTGCCTTGACCACCGCGCATGGTGTCTGCGCCCAGATCGCCGGACAACACATCGTCGCCGTCTTCGCCAAACAGCAGGTCGTTGCCTTTGCCGCCATACAGCTCGTCGCCGCCGCTGCCGCCATACAGTTGGTCGCTGTCCATGTTGCCGAACATCAGGTCATTGCCGAGTCCGCCCAACAACAGGTCATTGCCAGCACCGCCGAGCAATTCATCGTCGCCGGATTCCCCTTCCAGGGTATCTACGCCTTGGTTGCCAAACAGGCGATCGTTGTCGTTGCCGCCCAGGATGCGATCGTCTCCGTTATAGCCCCGGATGATGTCGTTGCTATCCAAACCGCTGATCACATCATTCCCGGCCAGGCTGTCGAGAGCGGCTTGGGTTTCAGTAATGGGGATGACATCGGGAAAGTTGGTTCCGTTAATAACAGCCATTGACTCCTCCAGTGGACTTGAGTTGCAAAAGGTGAGCTGTTGAGTTGAAGAGGCGCGGACGAACAGCCGCAACCATTGCGGTCACGAGTTCGAGTCCCAAACGCTGGTGCAAGTCCTGCATTCTTGGGTGCTTAGGGGCCGGTGGAACCGGAACCGCTATCGAGGTGCAAGTGAATTGCTGTTGCGTTCCCTGTGCGGGTTGGTGAACTGTGGTTCGCTGCCTATTCCTTCGGGAAGCGATCAAAGAATCCGGAAGTGGGGAAATTTTTTTTGGGGAATTTTGCGGGAACAAAATGTTCTGAAAAGTTTTCAAAAAGTTCCCGCAATTCTTGATTTTTCTGGAAAATAATCGGGAACGATCGCCCTGTCTGGTTCGTCTGGGGAGCGACTGTTGGGAACCGGATTTTCAGGATCGGCTGAATGGCGATCGAGTCTTGGCCAACGCTCGGGTGGAGTGATCGCTCAATCCGCCCAATCCCATCGGGGCGATCGGCTCGGGTTGTTTGGGGATAGCAATAGCGTGGGGTTGGGGCCTAAGGGGCGATCGAGCCAAAAGGAAGGCATCCCAGGCGGATTGATCCTGAAGGACTGAGGAGATTTATGGGCGATCGATGGCCGATCGATCCCGTCCTTCGGTTAGGGATCATCAACCGCAATCCCCCCAAGCCTCCTGCCCATGCCTGGGGAATGCAGCTTGAGGCTAGGGTTTTCTATTAATAGTTTTCTGGTGGTTGAAGCTTAGAAATTTTATCTAATTAATTCAGTCAGCTTTTTGATTTTAAGAGTTACTGAAAACAAAACCCAGTGGTTGGGTTGATTTTAAAAGCAGGCTTTGATAGTGACTGGAATTAGAACCCAGGAGCTTGATTCTTTTCAGTAAATCGTGGTCATGGGCTATTTTTCGATGGCTCCTCAATTAAGGACGTAACCAGTATCACCAGGTTCCCAAGGGCTGGCCCGGTTCCTCAGGACAATTAGGGTGATGCAGGCTGATTAGGGCAATTTGGGAAGGTTCGGGCAACGGTTACGCCATAGGCCAGCCATTGATCGCAAGGGGGATGGCGCTCAGGATCCGTCCGACTCCAGCTCATCGGGGCCGCTGTGGATGTAGTCCCGCTCGAAGGCTAGTTTTTCGGCATATTCGCCCAAGGCAACGATTCGATCGAGATCGAACACATCAAAGACAAAATCCATCACCTCGGAATGATCGAGGCTGGGCCGCCGATAGTAGTGATTACCGGATGGATCCCGCGTCACCACCCGTTCTCGAACTAACTTGTCGCGGATGGGGCGAATGTAGTGATAAAACAACAGGGCTTGGGTGGAATATTTTCCTTGCAGTTCAAAGAAGCGCTGCTGCTCCATGAAGCTCATGCAGAAAATCATGATGATGAGTTCAATGCCCACGATGAACTTCATCAAAAAGTTTAGATAATCGGGCGTTAGGCGCTCCGGAATCGTACCCGTGAGGATGTAATAACGATAGTAATATTCACGAATATCGTTTTCGCCCAAATTTTTCTGCAAGTAGAACCGCTTCAGCAAGCCTTGCACCCGTCGTCGCAAAAATTCCCGCGACCGATCGGACAAAATGATGATTTCAAACTGAATCAGATCGTTGATGGCTTGGTGTTGTTGCTCGGGGGAAATGGCGGCAAATAGGGTGAGGGCATTGAGCAAAAACCGTCTTGTGCCCGCGTCCTTCTGCCCGAATTCTTCAAGGAATGATTCGGGCATGATTCGCGCCAGATCAAGACGGCGATTGGCAAAGTTTCTGCTCATGCGGGGCGATCGCCTGATTTCATACACCCGAGTCGATCGGGTGGGGGTTATGCTCCAAAATCTGATCCTTTGTGTCCTCAGGCTGGTTTTGTGGCCTGGCTGATGATGACGACTATCAGGCGCTCGATCGTGGCAAGGTTGCCCCTAGCCCCAGCGGCCATACAAATCCACCAACTCCCGGAGTCGATCGGCCATCCAAGGGGCAAAGGATCCCTCTAAACAGCGCCACTCCCAATTACTATCGGCCTGGCCGGGCACATTCATGCGGCAATCGCTGCCAAAGCCCAAGCAGTCTTGCAACGGAACGATCGCCCAGTCGGCCACCGAGGCCATGGCCATCCGGGTGAGATCCCACTGAATACCATCGGGGCCCGCATAGCCAGCGTAGCGGATTACGCGCTGTTGCTCCTCGGGCGATCGGCCATTAAACCAACCCACCGTGGTGTCATTATCGTGGGTTCCCGTATAAACCACATAGTTAGGACTGCGGTAATTGTGGGGCAAATAGGGGTTACCGCTGCCGGAGTCAAAGGCAAATTGCAGAATCTTCATGCCGGGAAATTGGAAGCGATCGCGCAGGGCTTCCACCTCGGGCGTAATAATCCCCAAATCTTCCGCAATCACCGGCAGCTTGCCCAAGGCCCCCTGCACCGCTTCAAAAAATGCAGCGCCCGGCCCCGGAACCCAGTCACCATTGATGGCGGTTTCTTCCCCTTGGGGCACGGCCCAAAAGGACTCGAACCCTCGGAAGTGGTCAATTCGCACCCAATCCACCATGGTGAACAAATGGCGGAATCGGTTAATCCACCAGTGATAGCCCGTTTGGGCGTTGGTTTCCCAGTCATAAACCGGGTTCCCCCACAGTTGCCCCGTGGCGCTGAAATAGTCCGGGGGTACGCCGGCCATTTGAGCCGGATCCAGGGTGTCCGGATCCAAAGCAAACAATTCGCGATTGGCCCAAACGTCGGCGCTGTCGAAGGAGACATAGATGGGCACATCGCCCACCAATTGCACGCCCCGTTCGTTGGCAGCGGTCTTCAGTTGTTGCCACTGTTCAAAGAAGACAAATTGTAAAAACCGTTGCAGGGCGATCGGCTCGGCCAGGGTTTGGCGGGCGGCGGCCAACACGGCCGGATCTCGCTGGGCAAATCCCACATCCCAACGGTTCCAAACAATTTGGCCAAATTCCGCCTTTAGGGTCATGAACAGGGCAAAATCCTCGAGCCAGGTGGCCTGCTCGGTGCAAAATTCCTCAAAGGCGGTGCGTTGTTCTACGGTGGCATGAACTTGGAACCCAGCCCAGGCTTGGACAAACAGGCGCTCTTTGTAGGCCCGCACCGCCGCAAAGTCCACCCGATGGGGATTGAAGTCGGGCAATTGTTCGAGGGCGGCGGCAGGCAGCCAGCCAGCTTCCACCAGGCGATCGGGGCTGATCAGCAACGGTTCCCCGGCGATCGCAGAAAAACTCATATAGGGTGAATTGCCAGCACCCACCGGCCCCAAGGGCAACATTTGCCACACCCGCTGGGCCCCCGCTTGCAACCAGTCACAAAAGGCAATGGCCTGATCACCCAGATCACCCACTCCGTAGCGACTGGGGAGCGAAGTGGGGTGCAGCAAGATTCCGCTGAGTCTGGCCATGGGAATTGTTTAAACCATCCGGATCGGGTCGGAATGACTCTAACACAGGGTCAGTCTTGCTTTTTGTTGATCAGCGTTTGTAGGCTTGGTGCTCGGTTTTGTAGGCGTGGGGAAAAGGTTGATCGGGAATTGGCACACCTAAAAAAGGGCAGAGTTTTTCCCAACCATCCCCGGCGGGAATATTCATCACCAGCAGTCGATCGGGCGGAATTTCTGCCATCACCCGATCGTTATGCTCCAGATACTTCTTCTTATAAAGAAATTCGGTGGCGATCGCCGAGCCATAAACACAATTGCGCAGGTCGCGGCGAAACTGTTGCGATGCGCTTTCTTGCCAAAAGTTTTGCCAGCCCACTTGCCAATCCGTCGGCCAAGGCCCATGGCTCAACCAGCGATCGAGCTGCCAACGCTGGGCAAGCTGGGCCCGAATCCCCAAGCTAGGTGACACGGGGAAGCGGTGATTGATGTGAAATTCCACACTGCGCCACCAGGCATCCACATCGCGCACGGTCAGGATGATTTTGCTGTCGGGATAGGCGGCCGCCAACTCCCGATAAAAATAGGCGCTGGGCAAATCCGTCACCACATCCACATCGTCATAGCAGCGGAAATTGGGTTGGGTGACCTTGCCGCTGAGGATCTCGTTCAGGCGATCGCGATCGAAATGCAGCCCATACAACCCCAGAATCTGCAAAGCCGCATGAAGTGAAGAAGTGCCCGTTTTGCTGAGGCCCGCGCCCAAAATTTTCATGGTTGTTGCAACTCTCGCCCTCGTGCAGTTTTGGCGGTGGCGATGCTCCCCTGATTTGGCCGTCGCCCTTTGCAAAATTTCGGGGCAAAATCTCGGGGCAAAACCTCGGGAGTAGAAGGCATCCAGGTAGGGGCGTACAGCGGTACGCCCCTACAGATGTGGCTCAGAAAATCAGCCATTCCCGTCCCCAGCGATCGGGAGTGCCAACCAGGCCTAAGGCATCAACACCTTAGCCACCGTTTGCACATCTTTATCGCCCCGGCCCGAACAATTAATCACGATTTTGGGGCTACCTTCCAAGGTCGGGCAAAGTTTTTCCAGATGGGCAAAGGCGTGGGCCGTTTCCAGCGCCGGGATAATTCCCTCCAGACGCGACACCCGCTGGAAGGCATCCAACGCCTCCTGATCCGTCACGCTGTAGTATTCCGCACGTCCCGCATCCTTCAAGTAAGCGTGTTCCGGGCCCACACCGGGATAGTCCAACCCAGCGCTGATTGAGTGGGCCTCAATGACCTGGCCGTCGCCATCTTGCAGCAAATAGCTCATGGCCCCATGCAACACGCCCACCCGGCCCTTGGTCAAGGTAGCCGCGTGCTTTTCGGTTTCGGCTCCCTCGCCGGCCGCTTCCACGCCAATCATCCGCACGGTTGGCTCCGTCACGAACTCATGGAACAGCCCCATAGCATTGGAGCCACCGCCGACGCAGGCCAGCAAAATATCTGGCAGTCCGCCCCACTTGGCTTGGCACTGTTGGCGGGTTTCTTCGCCGATAATGGCGTGGAAGTCGCGTACCATCATTGGGTAAGGGTGGGGGCCAGCCACGGAACCCAGGATGTAGTGGGTGGTTTCCACGTTGGTCACCCAGTCGCGAATCGCTTCCGAGGTGGCATCCTTCAGCGTGCCGGTTCCCGCTTCCACGGGTCGCACTTCTGCACCCATCAGTTTCATGCGGAACACGTTCAGGGCCTGGCGCTCCATGTCATGGATGCCCATGTAAATCACGCAGTCGAGGCCAAAGCGGGCGCAAACGGTGGCCGTGGCCACGCCGTGTTGACCGGCTCCGGTTTCGGCGATGATCCGCTGTTTGCCCATCCGCTTGGCCAACAGGGCCTGGGCGATCGCGTTGTTAATTTTGTGTGCGCCCGTGTGGTTCAGGTCTTCGCGCTTCAGGTAAATTTGCGGGCCGCTGCCGTCGGGGCGGGCATAGTGCTGCGTCAGTCGCTCGGCAAAGTAGAGCGGGCTGGGACGACCCACATAGTCCTGAAGCAACCCTTGCAGTTCCGCTTGAAAGTCTGGATCGTGCCGATAGTGCTCGTAGGCCCGCTCCAACTCAGCCAGGGCGGGCATCAGGGTTTCGGGAACGTATTTGCCGCCGAACTGGCCAAACCGGCCGAGGGCATCGGGCACTTGGGCATTGAAGGTGGCGGAACGGAGCGGGGTTACGGTCACGACTAGCTGGGCTGAATTCAACACCTCCATTATCGCATTGGGCGCTGGGCTGACGATCCAAGGCCCCCGGTTAGGATTTCTGAGGATGCAAATCATTTTGCAAAGGGAAAATTCTTATCTTGGGGGAAAGTTTTCCACAGGTTTTCCACAGAAGACCCCCAAGTTTTCCACAGAAATGACGGAGTTTTCCACAGGCTATGTCACCAACGATACGGTTTGTCGTTCAGTTGGGGATTGTTTTGGGCGATCGCCCGGCTTCTCATAAAAGTTGATTTTTCATGACTTTATGTAAATTAAATGAGTAAAAATATGTGCTATTCAGAAAAAATCCTGAGTTTTTGAACTGGATCGCAATATTTCGCAGCATTGACATCGCTGGGAGCCTGGCGCACAATGTTGCCGCTTACCAATGTGGCTGGGGTTTTGCCGATGAGTGGCACAGTTAGCATCGTGGCGGAAATTCCTGAAGAACTCCACGAAGCCCTTAAGGATTATTTGGAAGTGCATCCCGACTGGGATTTGAACCGGGTGTTTGCAGCGGCGTTATCGCTTTTTCTGTTGCAAAACGGGGAGAGCGATCGGCGGGTGTCGCGGGTTTATCTATCAACGCTGTTTCGCCAACCGGCTTAGGGGTTTTGGCTCGGCTTGGCCTGCGCTAGGGCGATCAGGAAGGCAACAGCATTAACCATCGCAATCAGCCTTCAATTGAAAAGTTGAAGCTCCAGTGATAAAGCTCCAGAGATGAAACTCAATATTGCAGAGCCAAGGGAGGATCGAGTTATCCCTTGGCTCTATTCGTTTCTGATTGGTTTTAAACTGATTAGAAATTGGTCTATGGAACCGACGAATCAGATCCGTTCGTTAAATTCAGCAGATTCATCCATCAATGATCATAATCGGGGTAATGACAGCAGTGATGACAACACTCATGACAGCACTCACGGCAGTGGTTGACTCCCCATTGCTCGATCGCCTGGGCTTGGAGTGGGGGGACTTTGCCCTTTGGTTTGGCGTAATTGGTGCGGTGTTGGGTGGCTCTTTAGGGATTATGATTTGGGCCTATCGCGGACAGGGTAGCCGATCGATTTTGTTCACGGAGGCGGTTCCCTTGCCAACAGAGAACGGCGATCGAATTCCTAAGGCGATCGCGGCTTTCAATCAAGGACAAACGTTGTTTACGCAAGGGGACTACCGAGCAGCCGGTGAGCGATTTGCAACGGCCCTAGAATTAGCACCCAATTGGCCGGAGGCTTACCATAACTGGGGTCTGGTCTTGGCCAATTTGCTCAATGACAATGAAGCAGTTCCTCGGTTGGTGAAGGCGGGAGATTTATATTTAGAAAATCAGAATTTGCAAGGTAGCGCTCTGTTGCGACGGCATTTATCGGCCATGGTGGAACGCAAAAAGCAACGGCAAGCCCAACAGAAACTGGTGAATTAATAGTTAATTAACGGTGAGTTAACTAATGGTGAACCTTAGCCCATAGGGTGGGCAATGACCACCGAATCGTTATTTTATGGCATCTGCAATCTGGCGCACCAATTGTTCTAGGCAAATGGTTCTAGGCAAAGGCTGGACAAGAAATCGCAGAAGTTGAAGAATTTGAATTCTTGGCATTCTTGGCATTCTTCGCAGTTTCAGAGTGCCAGCCAACTAAATAAAACTTCTGAGGTGAGGGTTAGCTCTCCAACAAATTCTGGAATGGGCAAGGGGCGATCGGGCATTTCTTCTAGATCAAACAAAAGTGCCTCTTGACCCGGCCGATAGATCATCACGGCTTTGTTTGCAGGATCAATAATCCAACCAGCGATCGTTCCGTGCTGAAAGCAATGGCGTAGTTTTTTAAACAGTTGGGCATGGCTTTGATCGGGAGACAGAATCTCCACCACCCAATCGGGAGCCAGCAGAAATCGATCGGCAATTTCACCCGATTCATCTTTGGGAATCCGTTCCCAAGAAAAGACAGCAATATCCGGCACGATCGAGCGCCCATCAAAGGTGCAACGCAATTCGGTAAATGCACTGGCTGACTTTAAGGGTTCCGTTACTGCATTGATGAACGCAGTCAACTTGCTTTGGATTCGGCTATGTTTTCCTTTGGGCATGGGTTTTTGCAGGATTTGCCCGTCGATATATTCACTCGCTGGTTGGGTTTCTGGCAACTCCAAAAAGTCTGCCAGGGCGATCGGGGCGGTCAGGGTTTCTAGCATGTGAACATCACCGTGCTTGCAACCAATTGATTTATAACCAATTGATTTATTTTGACACCAGAATTTTGAGATGCAGAAAAGTGGGTTCAGAACTGGCCTGAACTGGTTTGAATCGTCTGCACAATCAACACTTCTGCACGATCAACACTGTTGAACCTGGAGGGTGGCCATTAACCACCCCACACGCTGCTGCAATCAGCACTTGAAGGCATGACCCGATCGCCCGGTTACCCCCGCTTACCCGAGGATGACCCCATCAACCCCATCATGGGCAGCCGATGGCTAGGCCGCGATCGGGAGTTTGGTGCTTAACAGCGCCTTCGCGGCCTGTTTGCCCGAGAGAGTTGCGCCCTCCATGCTGTCGATGTAGTCCTGCATGGTGTAGCTGCCGGCCAAGAAGAAGTTTTCAATCGAGGTCTTTTGATTGGGGCGATAGGGATCCATGCCCGGCCCTTCGCGGTACAGCGATTGGGCCAGCTTCACCACCCCTGACCACACCAGATTCAGGCTGCGCGATGAGGGAAACAGGTCATGGACTTGCTTGAGGACATGCTGCACCGTTTCCTCGTTGGACTTTTTGATGAACGGGTCGCCGGGAGTCAACACCAATTGCAGCAGGGAGCCTTGGCCCTCGCGGTAGTAGTCTTTGGGGCTGGTGAGGGCCAAGTCCGCGAAACAAGAAAAATCCGCATCGGCCGAATAGAGCAAGTTATCCAAGCCCCGTGCTTTGCTCAGATCCTTCATGGCTTCGGGATCTTGCATTTCCGTGACCCAGCCATCGAACCGCAACTGCACCGTGGCCACGGGCACGGCTTCCAGCTTGTAGATGTTGTCGAATTCGGGAATTTTGCGCCAGGATTCCGGCAACAGGCGCTGAATGCCGGGAATGTCGCAGGCGGCCACGTAGGCATCGGCCGTGATGCGCTCGGTGGCTTCCCCGTCGGCCACGTCAAGGCCCGTGACGCGGATTTCGCCGTTGCTGCTTTCGGCGTATTGCACTTCCCGAATGCGGCGACGCAGGTGAATTTTGCCGCCCCGATCGGTGATGTATTTCACGATCGGCTTGTGCAGATATTCATCGGGCGAGCCAGCCAGCATCCGCAACACCGAAGCTTCGGTCTTGGCGGCGAAGAATTGGAAGATGGTGAGCATACACCGCGCCGAAATATTTTCGGTGTCGATGAAGCCGAGGGCGTAGGCGATCGGGTTCCACATCCGCTTCAAGCTGCCGTCGGAGCCACCGTGGCTGCGGAACCAGTCGGCAAAGCTGACCCGATCCAGCTCACGGATCGTTTTCATTGCGCCCTTGAAGTCCACCAATCCCCGGACGATCGGGCTGGTTCCCAGGGCGATCGAGTTGGCCAGCTTGTCGGCAACCGACAGTTGCGAAGTGGTGAAAAAAGCCTTCAAACCGTTGAAAGGGGCCCCGATCGGGAAGCGAAAATCCAGCTCGCCCAAATTGCCACCCCGATTCACGAAGGTGTGGGTATGCTCCTTCAGCAACAGATTTTCAAAGGCTCCCACCTTTTTCATCAAGCCAAACAGGTTTTCATAGCAGCCAAAGAAGACGTGCAAGCCCATCTCCACATGGTTACCGTCTGCATCAACCCAACTGCCAACCTTGCCGCCAACAAAGTTGCGGGCCTCAAAGATTTCCACTTCATGGCCCGCATCGACTAGATCCACGGCGGTGGCTAATCCGGCTAATCCGGCTCCCACGATCGCGACTCGCATGGCTGCCTCAAATCCTTCTGTGCATCGGGTGAGTAGGGGCGATCGGGCGGCGGGTTCCTGGAACGGTTAACCCAACTCGATCGCCCAAAATATTAACGGATTGTAACATCGCAGTTGCCCGCTTCCGTCGCCCCTAGGCCTTCTCCCTTGCAATTTGAGCCTGCACTGCCGATCGGAGCAAATCTTCCATGCTCAACACATGGATATCCCACAACCGCATCAGATCCAACGGATCAACCATGCCGCGATTCTTGCCCGTGGCTCCCTTAAACACCGCCACCGAGCAGCGATTTCCCGCCGCCTTGGTTCGTTTGTGCCAGTCTTCAATCAATGCGAGATCGAACGGGTCATCTTGCCAATAAACATTCACCCCCAGCAAACGACCTTGCGCCGTGTAAAGCACCAATAAATCGTAAGCCTGATCAAACTGGTCATAACTCGACATTACCCCCATCGCGATCGGGCGATCTTGACTCAGCACTTCATCAATCAACGCCTTGGCTTTGGGCTGGGAGGTTTGCAAAGCCAGTAGCGGGAAACTCTGGGGCGATCGCTTCGACGACTGAGCAGCAGTCTTTCCAGCAGCCTTCCCAGAACCAGCTTTTTTCCGCTGGCCTTCCTGCACCGAACCGCCACCCGTCAAACTATTTGGCG
The DNA here is from genome assembly GCF_002742025.1 of Limnothrix sp. PR1529. Taxonomy (NCBI): domain Bacteria; kingdom Bacillati; phylum Cyanobacteriota; class Cyanophyceae; order Pseudanabaenales; family Pseudanabaenaceae; genus Limnothrix; species Limnothrix sp. PR1529. Next base: position 40,089 of record NZ_LIRO01000038.1, on the reverse strand, counting down.
TGAAGGGATAGTCCACCAAGGGCGATCGAAAAGTATCCGGGATCATGTCATAGGTCACCCGAGGCAAATTGGTTTCCAAATTGACCAACGTTCCCTCCGGCAACCAATCCATCTCAATTTCCTGAGAATAGTGGCGTGAACCCGATGACAATTGTTGAGACGATGCCGATTTCAGCGCCCTGGGAACATAGCCAGGATTCAAGTTAGGGTTGCCCAATCCCAGAGGAACATCCCGTCCCGATGCAAGGGACAGCAATTTTTGGATCTGCTCCAAAGCGGCCATGCCCTCCGCATCCTCATCCAAGTCATCCATAAAATCGGGCATCAGCAAATGAGCCGCCAGGGATTCCGGATCCGCAACCGATTCCAGCAATCGCAGGGTCACATCAGGGCGCGTTTGAATCGTGACAGCAATGTTGTCCTGTTTACGCTTCTGGCCAGGATTAGGATTCGCTAAGGGATTCAGAATCCGAAATTGGTTTTTGAGGCTTGGGAAATCGTCAGCATCGTAAAGGATTTTGTTGTTGCGCTTGATGAACTGATTGAGCGCTTCCAAAATTACGACCATCACCATCAATTCATCATCCGATAGATGATCTCGCATTCCTTCAAGGGGATGAATGCTGCCCAATTCTGGCCAAGCCGATTCACTCAGAATGGGGCTTTGGGAGGATGGTGCTTCACTCTCTTCCAGATCATTGAAGGTGAGGAAGAAACAATCTTGATTCAGAAAGATTTCTTCCATCTTGTGCGGCTCTGCTCGATGGGGGCTGCTAATGATATCTTTGCGGAATTTCTCCAACGATTCCAGCGATCGATAGAGCAACAATCCCAGCTCCAACCCCTCCATGCCCAAAGTGGATAGATAGAACTGGTGTGGCTCATCCAGCTCAAATTTAATTTCCACCACTTCGTATTCAGCCAACAACATCCAAGGGGCCGATCGCCAGGTGGCCCGAATTGCTTGAACCAGCCGTTTGGCGTGGGGCGAATCCCAAATGTCTCGCACTTCCAATTCTGGGTTATAGGCTTCCAGCGATTGCACCACATCATCAACCAGAGGCAGCTTCGCGCCGTATTCCACCTTGATGTCTAGCCCTTGCAGTGCGCCGCGCAGGAAAAATTGCAATTCTCGGTTGCAAACTACCAACCGCTGGGGCCGTCCCGGCGGCTGTTGTCCTCGGGGTTGTTCAATGGCCTGCAGCAAAACCCGCACCACCGCTCCGAACCCCGCCTCTTCTGTCACTGGCTCCAAAGCGCGCAACGAGGGTTGACTAACATCCATCCACAACACACAGAGCCTTTGGGCATCATGGTTTGCGCGGGTATTGAGGGCACGGCTATGAACCGGTCTCAGGTCTCCCTGCCAAGTGGTTCGCAACAACGGAAGTTGTGTTAACCGTTCGATCGTCGCCTTTGGCAAACTTTGCATATCCCAGATCCCCAACAACACAGCGCATTGGAAAGAGCAGTGCGCACCCCATTTTCACGTTCTGACACAGCTTTTCCAGTTCCATTATCGCAATTCTTCCCAACTAGCACTTGCCAAACCCAGCATCAGCGCTAGCCTGACGAAACGGTGGCTTAACCATACGGTAGGTTTTAGGGGCGGTTGTGATGTCTTGGGATTAGGCAGGAACGGTTGATTTTCCGTGCCCCGATCGTCGCAACAGGGGGCTTAAGGGCCTTGGCCTTCAAGAACCGTTAGCGGTGGAATCAGAGTTTCAGAGGATTTGACGACAGACCCTACTAGCGTGGCTGCCTCAATTCGTTGGGTTAAATGACATGGCTGTTACCGTCACCTGATCGTTAAGCAGCAAGATGCTCAAGCCCCTTGTTACCACGACTGGCTTCGCAACTTTGACCCAATGTATTAAGCCTGTCATGCCACTACGGTGGGGTGATTGTGCTGTGATTTCCTGCGGCGGGCTGATTTTACCGTCGTTATTTTGCCGTGGTTTCAGCCCAGAGCATTCAGGCAGAGGACGATCATTAGATGATCGTTAAGTGATCGTCACATCGCCAGAACCTATAGCCTCCTGGAATTACTGAAAATTAGCTGGAGGAGTTGCTTACAATAGATTTCATCAGATTTCATCGATTCCACAGATTCCGCGAAACTCTGGGGCCTTCCTCCACGGAGCCATCCCCAGGCAGTTGCTAGTCCCAGCCCTTTGAACCCTATGACTACTTCAACTATTCCCGCCAAGCAAGGCATTCAAATTAGCGAGTCGGCCCGCCAACACCTGCTCAACCTGCGCCAGAGCCAAGGCCAAAGCGACCTCTGCTTGCGAGTTGGCGTTCGGGGAGGCGGTTGTTCGGGTTTGTCTTACACGATGGACTTTGAGACGGCAGCGAATATTCGCCCCGATGACGATGTGTTTGATTACGGCGATTTCAAGGTGATTTGTGATCCGAAAAGCCTGCTGTATCTCTATGGTTTGGAACTGGACTACAGCACGGCTTTGATTGGCGGCGGGTTCCAATTCCGCAACCCGAACGCTACCCAAACCTGCGGCTGTGGGAAGTCTTTTTCGGCCTAGTTGGGATTGAACCTACAGCCTTTACCCAAAATAATTGGCACGCCATAGCGCAGATGCTATGAAGGAACGATTCGGTGGGCATTGCCCACCCTACAAGCTACGAGCTACTGGGTTTTGGTTGAGTGAATTGAGTTTGAGTGAATTGAGTTTGAGTTGATTTAACTTGAGCTGATTTAGCTTGAGTTGGGTTGGTTTGAAATGGGCCTCCTGTCCTTAACTGGGTTTCATCAGTTTGGTGGGGCCCGTTGGGGGGACGATCGATCGCCCCTCTGTCAGCGGCGGCAGTCCTTCGGGATTGCCGTTTCGCGTTTGCTGGTATCGTTAGGATTCGGAATTATCCCTGCCATTCCGTTTTCGGGGCGATCGCGACTTTGTGCGCGCAACGCAACCCTTCAACAGTGGTCAAAGACCAAGCCTTTGGGCGATCGGTGCTGGCGGGTTGCTTCCCGTTGGCGATCGTTCGTCAGGACTGACCCTCATTCTTTTTCGTGGTTGACCCATGGCCGAAACTCCTGTTGTCACTTCAGAACTTGCGGATGCGGAAACCACTGACTCCGCGACGTTAACCGCCGAAGAACTGTTCTTGCAAGGCATCGATCGCTATCAAGCCGGTGAAGATCCCGCTGTGCTGATTCCGCTGTTCAAGTCCGTGTGTGATCGGGCCCCCAAAAGCAGCCCCCCTTGGACTTGCTTGGCATGGCTGTATCTGCTGACTGATCAAGCGGGATTGGCTTTCAAAGCTGCTAAAAAAGCCGTGAAACTCAATCCCCAGGATGCCCAAGCCCGTGTAAATCTGGCCGTTGCCATGATCGAAGACGGCCAAAAAGGGGTGCGCGAACAGGTGGAAATCGCCAGCCAGTTGGTTTTGATTGACCAAGACGCGGCCGAAGAGGTTCAGAAAAATTTGGAAGAGGCGATCGCCCAAAAACCCAACAGCAAAGGCTTTCAGCGGATCAAAGCTTGGATCTTTGATAGTTAGGGATCGCGCTGGGATCACGTCTTATTGATTTTTTGGCATTGGAGTCAGGTAAAAACTGGCTCCATTTTTAATTGTCAAAAAACTTTACACTTTCTCGAACGATTGTGACCCCAAAAGGCCAAATCTCCGATAGGTCAAACCCTCGAAAAAACAGGGTTCAGCAGCTCCCTGGTTACAGCGTTTACATTTAACAAGGGGTTGCAAGATGTCACAGAACTTTACTGGACAATCAAAAATTGAATGATAGGATTTTGCGATACAAGTTATTAGACTTGCTTTACCCGACCAGTTCAGTTCGTCGTCACACCGTTTCAGGAGTTAGGGAAATGTCTGCGAACAACGTTACTGTTAAGCCGGAAACCCGTAATCATAAGGGCTTTTTTGTCCAAGAAGCCTCCTACAAATTAATGGATATTGATGCATCGGGTTGGGCTTTGATTTGTGTTGATGATGCGGTTTGCCATTATGTGGATCCCGACAATCTTCTAGAGATGCTGTCTGAAGAAGATGCCATTGGTTAAGGGTTCCGTTGTTTGAATGGCTGAATCAGCGATTAGGCAACGACCATTCATGAAGTTTGCTAGATTCGCTGAATTGAGATGTTGGGTTGAAGGTTGTTCACTGAAACAATCGCTTCAAAAGAGAATGTTCAGCAGTTTGCAACCGTTTTTTCCCAATTCATTTTTCAAGTACGATCAATCCCATCTTGATTCTCAATGATGCCCCTGAGGCTGAGAATACCGGTGCGATCGCCCTTTCTTTTTTTCCCTTCAATTGGTGGCCCAGTGTTCGGCACAATTCACGGCACTCGGAACAGCACTGTTATGGGTTTCTCGATCGGGTATAGGCACTGAGTGAAAGATGGGTATTGAGGGTGAACTTACTCCTCTAGTCCGCAATGGGCCTCCTGTGCAGGGGGCTTTTTTGTGGGTGAGCCAATGGCCTGGCCATTCTGCTGTCAGTCCGGTGGTTGAGAGCAGGGCGGGAAAATCCTCATTATTCCCTGCGGCAACGCTGCCCTCATGGGGGATACTTTTAAGGTCTCGATTCCCATCGCGCGCATGACCCAAGAAGATACTGCGTGGGACGTTCCCACCATCACCCTGTCCGATGCCACGGGTCGGACATTGGAGTGTTTTGTTGAGCACTCGATCGAGGTGGAAGGCTCCGAGTATGTGCTCTTACACCCGGTGGATTCCCCGGTTGAGATTGTGACCTGGAAGGGTGACGACGAGGACGAGGAAGCCGTCCCGATCGAGAACGAGCAACAGATCGATCTCCTGTTCAACACGGCGAAGGCGGTGTTGGCAGAGGAGAATTTGAAGTTGAAGCGCACGGCGATCGTGCTGACCGTTGAGGGCGAATTACCCGAAGAACCGGAGGACGATGAACCCTGGGAAGGGAACGGCTCCGGCGAAGATGTGGATGAGTTCCAGTGGTTAGCTAGCTTTTTTCATAATGAAACGGAGTATGCGGTTTATACGCCGCTGGATCCATTCTTCATTGTGGCCCGCATGAATGAACAGGGACAGCCAGAATTACTGGATCCCGAGGAGCTGGAGCAGATCGAAGATTTGCTACCGTCGATCGAGGAACAACTATTTAATGGGTTGGAGTAGTTCGATCGAGCCATGCAACGATTGGGTCGCGTGATATTTACTCTCCTCGTGCCCACGGCGGCCTTGGTTGGTGCTTGGCAAGGATGGCAATGGTGGAGCTGGGCCAACCGTCCCATGGACTTGGCCCAGGGCGACACCGCCATGAAAGCAGTACAAGTGCAAATTGAACGGGGAACCAGCGCCCGGCAAATTGGCCGCGATCTGGAACGGTTGGGGATTATTCGCTCCAGCGCGGCTTGGGAACTGTGGGCCCGGTGGCTGACTTGGAATGACGACAATGGCGGCTTCCAGGCGGGAACCTATGAACTATTACCCACGGCCCCGATGACGGACGTTGCCCAGCAACTTTGGCAGGGCAAGACCATTCAACAGAGCCTGACGATTCCGGAGGGCTGGACAGTGCGGCAAATGGCCGACTATTTCCAGTCCCAAGGGGTGTTTCGGGCGGAGGAGTTTTTGGCCCTCACGCAAAAAATTCCGCGCGATCGCTACCCCTGGCTGCCCCAGCGAATTACGTCCTTGGAAGGGTTTCTTTTTCCAGATACTTACCAGTTTCCGGGAGACACGATTACCCCGCAGGCGGTGATTGATTCCATGCTCGATCGCTTCGAGAAGGTGGCTTTGCCCCTGTGGAACCAAAATCGCGGCCAAACCAAGCTGGATTTGTTGGGGTGGGTGACGCTTTCCAGCATTGTAGAAAAAGAGGCGGTGATTCCCCAGGAGCGATCGGTGATTGCGGGGGTGTTTAGCAATCGGCTGAATCGGGGGCAAAAGCTAGAATCAGATCCAACGGTGGAATATGCCCTGAAAATTCGGCAAACACCCGATCGCCCTCTGACTTTCACGGATATTCGCCAGCCTTCGCCCTACAATACCTATCTCAATCCTGGGTTACCGCCGGGGCCGATCGCCGCACCGGGCAAGGCCAGCCTAGAGGCCACCTTGGCTCCGGCCAAAACAGACTATGTGTTCTTTGTGGCACGGTATGACGGAACCCATGTGTTTAGCAAAACCTTGGCGGAACACGAAGCCGCTGTGAAGCGCATTCGGGCCGAGCGCAACGCCAGGACTCAATCGACCCCTCAACCGGCGGCCAGCCCCAGCCCCTAGGCACAATCGCCCCGATCGCCCTGATGATCGCCCCTTCATCAGTTTGCCGCTCAGTTTCGCTGCTCAGTTCGATCGCCACAAGTTTGTGAGGTTCCCGTGACGTTTGGTGTCCTGCTCCAGCCCGACTTAATCCTAGGCGACTGCATTTTGGCCCTCACGCCGGAAGTGATTGTGCAGCACGGTTTGCAGGGCTTGATTCTGGATGTGGATGACACCCTGGTTCCCACCACCACCGACGCGGTTTCACCGGAACTGGTGACCTGGATCCAAGCGGTGCGGCCCCATGTGCAACTGTGGCTGGCCAGCAACAACCTAAGCGAGTCACGAATTGGCAGCATTGCCCGATCGCTCGACTTGCCCTACTTCACCGGAGCCGCCAAACCCTCTCGCCGCAAGTTGCGCCAAGCGCTCCAAGAAATGCAACTGCCGCCGGAGCGGGTGGCCATGGTGGGCGATCGCCTGTTCACCGATGTGTTAGCCGGTAACCGTCTGGGGCTGTTCACCGTGTTGGTGCAACCGATGGTGAATCCCCTGTCGGCCCATCGGGGCTACCCGATTCACTCCCTCGAAGTGTGGCTCTCAAAACTGATTGGCGCATCGTTCTATCGCGATCCTTCGCCCCTGCCCACAGCGACCTCCTCGCCCGATCGCCCCGCCAGCTAACTTAATTAATAGCTAACTCGAAGTCATTCTGAGATTGAGTTAAAAATGGCCGGTGCTCATGGATCTCGACTGGGTGGATCCCACCTGAATAGATGAGCACACAATTAAGCAGTCTTGGCCCCAAAAAACCAACAGAGCACCATTGACAACCGCCCCCAAAGATTCGGAATCCAATCCGAGGATTTGGGGGCTAACTTTAGGAGCGATTAGTCATGGTTTTTGCCATCATTAATCGTTGCAATTTGCGGTGTAACGCACAGATTCATGGTGAAAATCTAGGGAATAGGGTACTTAATAATTTTTTGTCAATCCCGATACAGTTTTTATTCAAATCATCTTAGTTTTCTGGCCTGGGGGGATTTCTCTATCAAGTTGCCGCTATGACTGAAACATTTTTTAAAGAAAAGATACTGATCCCGTGATATATCGCTTGCTAGAATACAAAATCTCGCCTTTTTGATTAACTTTTATGAAGAAACAAATATAAAAAAAATATAAGGAAATAAAACGCCATCCCAAAAATCTGCGATTCTAATAACAGTTCAAATGGGGTCAGCCAATAAAGACCCTAACCATAAAACCAACTTTTTTAAACACACGAAGTGCTGGGGTCTCCGGATCCCGGCACTTTGTTTTTGGCCCTGCTGTTTTGGGGCCCTGTTGCTCAGGGTTTTTGGGATCACGGTGCTGGAGATCGCCGTTTCGCCCAGGATCTGGGTCGGGATCGGGGGCGGAGGTCTCGCGGTAATCTCAAGTATTCCGGTGGGGGATCCGCACGAAGGCGAGTCGATCGCCCAGAATTAGCCCCACGCATTACCCCCATACCTCAACTGTTTGATCCCCATAAACCTCGATCGCCCTGGGGCCACAGCCTGGGCCACTGGGGCCATTCGCTGGTTTGATAATTGGTTGCCCCTTGCAACCCTTCCAGAAGTGGTGGTTAGTTATGCGCCCGATCGTCTTGAAAATTGGCACTTCCAGCTTGACCCAACCGGACAGCGGCCGGCTGGCCTTGTCCACGATCGCCACGCTGGTGGAAGTGATTTGTGATCTGCGCGATCGGGGCTATCCCGTGGTGCTGGTGTCGTCGGGAGCGGTGGGGGTGGGCTGTGCGCGGTTGGGGCTGACGGAACGGCCCAAGGCGATCGCCCAGAAACAGGCCGTGGCCGCCGTGGGCCAAGGGCGACTGATGCGGGTCTATGACGATCTGTTTAGTCAGTTTGACCAGCCGATCGCCCAAGTGTTGCTGACTCGGGGGGACTTGGCCCAGCGCAGTCGCTATATCAATGCCTACAGCACCTTTCAAGAACTGCTGCGGATGGGAGCCATCCCGATCGTCAATGAAAACGACACGGTGGCCGTGGATGAGTTGAAATTTGGCGATAACGACACCCTTTCGGCCTTGGTGGCCAGCTTGGTGGAAGCGGAGTGGCTGTTTTTGCTCACGGATGTCGATCGGCTCTATTCCGCCGACCCGCGCCAAAATCCCAACGCGGAACCCATTCGCCTGGTGGAGCAAATGTCTGATTTGGAGGCGTTAGAGCTGGACATTGGCGGCCGTGGCTCCCAGTGGGGAACCGGCGGCATGGCCACCAAAATCACCGCCGCCCAAATTGGCACCAGTGCCGGGGTTCGCGTGGTGATCACGGACGGCAGCCAACCGCGTAACTTGTTGAAAATCTTGGAGGGGGCGGATATTGGTACGCAGTTTGCGCCCCAACCCCAGGCCACCAGCGCCCGCAAGCGGTGGATCGCCCATGGCCTGATTCCAGCGGGCAAGCTTTATCTCGACTCCGGGGCGGTGCGGGCCATCTGCACGGGCGGTGGATCCCTGTTAGCAGCGGGAATTCGGGATTTGGAAGGGGAGTTTCAACCCCAAGATGCGGTGCAGCTCTGTGATTTGGAAGGGCGGGAGGTGGCTCGCGGCCTGGTGAATTTCAGCCATGAGGCGCTGGAGAAAATCTGTGGCAAGCGATCGGACGAAATTGCCGCAATTTTGGGGCATGACGCGCCGGAAACGGTGGTGCATCGGGATAACTTGGTGCTGGCCAGCTAAAAACGCGGGGCACAGGATTCAGCCATATTCAACCGTTCAACTGATTGGGGATATCAAAAATTTTGGGGGCGATCGGGCGGGATTGGGCGATCAAAGCAGCTCGATCGCACGCTATCGTAAGGGCTGGGCATCGGTTGACTGCCCCCTGGGCCCCAAGCCCTGATTCCCAAGCCAATCCCAGTCCCTGTTGAGTTCAGGCTAATCCTATGATCCTGCCCGGTTCCGCAGTCCGTGTCATTAACCCCAACGACACCTACTATCAATTTCAAGGTCAAGTGCAGCGCGTGACCGATGGCAAAGTGGCCGTGCTGTTTGAGGGTGGCAACTGGGATAAATTGGTCACCTTCCGGTTCTCGGAACTGGAGACGGTGGATGCCACGGCTGGTCGCGGCAAAAAGTAACGCATTGGTTCAAGGCCGTCAAGCCCCTAACCCTTGCTCCCCTTAGCCCCGCTTTGGTTCGGTTATGCGTTTACCCCTGCCGCAATTTGCCCAGCGCGATCGCCCGTCCCATCACTTGGCGGAAGTGATTGAAACGGCCACGACGGAATATTTGGCCCAATGTTTGGAGCCAGAAACCCTTAGTTTTCCGACCATGCCGCCCTTTGGCAGTTGGGTGCGATCGCGCGATGAGGATTCCGGCAATCAGATCTATGGGGTGGTTTATCACGCCACCACCGCCCCGATCGACTCCGTACACCGGGCCCAAGCCTTGGGGCTGTCCTTGGAAGATTTGCGCGAACAGCAGCCGCAAATTTTTTCCATGTTGCGCACGGAGTTTCGGGTGGCGATCGTGGGGTTTGTGCCACTGGAGTCCTTGAATCCCGACGCGATCGGGACAGAAGGCGTGAACCCAGGGGCGATCGCCAACCTCCTGCAAGCGGGGGCCAAACTGATCAACGGCCCGATCTATCAACATTTGCCCCCTCGCCCACCCCAAATTCACCAGGCGGTGTATGGGTGCGATCGCCAAGAGGTGATGGAATTCACCGCCAAAATGGACTTTTTGCGGACTTTGTTGCAAATGAGCGGCACGCCCACCGATGCGTTGATTGCCGCCACGCTGCGGGAGGTTTATCGGCTGCGACAGGGCGATCGGCCCTGGTTGGTGCAGGCGGGCCGCGCCCTCAGCGTTCTGCTCAAGGATGATTACGATCGCCTGCGAGCGATCCTCGGCCAAGTTCATCTCAGTCCCTAATCCTTACAATCCCTAATCCCTGCAATTCCTAAACCCCCAAGCGGCCGGCATGGGGGCGATCGAGCAGCAGCCACAGCAGCCACGCCACAGCCCGATTAGCCCCGGCCCGGTTAGCCCCAGCCCGATTGCGAATCATGGCAATATTGCGAACTGTTACCGTCAGTTGCGAACGATTGCTAAAACAAAATAGTGATTTTCCAGCCTTCTTCTCAGCCGCTTTATAATCCGATCAGGGATATGCAGTTGTTTGCCTGTCCCCGATCGCACGTTTTTCGGAGCCAAAGGCCATGCCGCGCATTCTCGTTATTGACGACGATCCAGCCATTTCCGAACTGGTATCCGTCAACCTAGAAATGGCCGGCTATGACGTGAACCAAACCACCGATGGCATCAAGGGCCAAGCCCTAGCGCTCCAACTCATGCCCGACTTGATCTTGTTGGACATTATGTTGCCCAAGGTGGATGGGTTCACCGTTTGTCAGCGGCTGCGACGCGATGAACGCACCGCCGATATTCCAGTGCTGATGCTGACGGCGCTGGGGCAAACACAACATAAAGTTGAAGGCTTCAATGCAGGGGCAGATGATTACTTAACCAAGCCCTTTGAAGTGGAAGAAATGTTGGCGCGGGTGCGGGCCCTGTTGCGACGCACCGATCGCATTCCCCAAGCCGCCAAGCATAGCGAAATCCTGAGCTACGGCCCCTTAACCCTGGTTCCTGAACGGTTTGAGGCCATTTGGTTTGACAAAACCGTGAAGCTCACTCACCTGGAATTTGAGCTGTTGCATTGCCTGTTGCAGCGCCACGGTCAAACCGTTGCCCCCAGCGAAATTCTCAAGGAAGTTTGGGGTTACGATCCCAACGATGACATTGAAACCATTCGAGTTCACGTGCGACATTTGCGCACCAAGTTAGAACCCGATCCCCGCCATCCGCGCTACATCAAAACCGTTTATGGTGCGGGTTACTGTCTGGAATTGCCGGCCCAGGACGATCGCGCCGTGGAAACCGTGGCCGACACAGCTTCGGTTTAAGCGCCAGGTTGGGCGATCGCTTCGGCTCTGCAACCCCGATTTTCTCCTCGATCGACAAAGACAAGGGGCTTGAGCATCTTGCCCCCACGGCTCCTACTAACGGCAGCTCTAGGGTTTCGGGCTAAACGACGATAGGCCCTTAACCCCTTGCCCCCATCTTACCCCTATGACTGCGGGTGCTGGGCCCGGGCCAGATCCTTTTCAGATAGTCTTTTCGGTCTCATTTCAAGTTTTCAATTGAGTTCAAGTTCGTTCACCTTGATTCAAGTTTGTTCAAAAGAAGACAAAGCCAAAACAGGGTTAATTCTCGAAAAGCCAATCCCAAACAAGGCAAACGCCATTCATTCGTCTGCAAGGGTTGTTAGGTCTCGCAACACTTGCAGACTTTTGTTTACGTTGCAATGCTTCATGTTTAGCGGGGATCAATTATTCGTCTGCGAGAATCAAACTTGGGCTTAGATTTAGATGCAAATTTAGACCTGATTCAACGTCAATGCGTCGGGCTATTGGGCCCAAGTTGAGCAGCAGATGAAATTAGCCTATTGGATGTATGCCGGGCCGGCTCACATTGGAACGTTGCGGATTGCCAGTTCTTTTCAAAAAGTCCATGCCATCATGCACGCCCCACTGGGGGACGACTATTTCAATGTGATGCGATCGATGCTGGAACGGGAGCGAGACTATACCCCCGTCACCACCAGCGTGGTCGATCGCAACGTTTTGGCCCAAGGCTCCCAAGAAAAAGTTGTTGATAATATTGTTCGCAAAGATCGAGAAGAAGCGCCCGATTTAATTGTGCTGACTCCCACTTGCACTTCGAGCATTTTGCAAGAGGATTTGCAAAATTTTGTGGCCCGGGCCCAGTTGGATGCTAGGGGCGATGTGCTCTTTGCCGATGTAAATCACTACCGCGTGAACGAATTACAAGCGGCGGATCAGACCCTTCAGCAAATCGTCAAGTTCTACATTGAAAAAGCCCGCAAATTGGGTGATTTGCAAACCCAAAAGACCGATCGCCCTTCGGTGAATATTTTGGGAGTGACCACGCTGGGATTTCATAATCGCCACGATTGCACGGAATTGAAGCGATTGATGGCGGATTTGGGAATTACGGTGAATGCGGTGATTCCCGATGGGGCTTCGGTGGAGGAACTGAAACAGTTGCCCCGGGCTTGGTTTAATTTAGTTCCTTATCGTGAAATTGGCGGGCTGACGGCGCAATATTTGCAAACGGAATTTCAGATGCCGCTTGTGGATATCACGCCGATGGGGATTGTGGAAACGGCCCGCTGCATTCGATCGATCCAAGCCGTGCTGAACAGCCAGGGCGAACCGGTGAACTATGAAGGGTTTATTGATGAACAAACCCGATTTGCTTCGCAAGCCGCTTGGTTCACTCGTTCGATCGATTGTCAAAACCTAACGGGTAAAAAAGCCGTGGTGTTTGGTGACAACACCCACGCGGCGGCCATGACCAAAATCCTGGCCCGGGAAATGGGAATTCAGGTGGTTTTGGCGGGCACTTACTGTCAGTATGATGCTGATTGGTTCCGGAATCAGGTCAGTGAATATTGCGATCGGGTTTTAATTACCGATGACCATACCCAGGTGGCCAACGCGATCGCAGAAATTGAACCGGCCGCCATCTTTGGCACGCAAATGGAGCGCCACGTGGGCAAGCGATTAGATATCCCTTGTGGTGTAATTGCGGCTCCGGTTCATATTCAGAATTTCCCCGTTGGCTATCGACCCTATTTGGGCTACGAGGGAGCCAATCAGGTGGTGGATTTGGTTTATAACTCCTTCACCTTGGGCATGGAAGATCATTTGCTGGAAATCTTTGGCGGCCACGACACCAAGGAAGTGATTACCAAGTCTGTTTCCACGGATTCGGAGCTGAATTGGAGTCGCGATGGGCTGACGGAGTTGAACCGTGTGCCGGGTTTTGTGCGGGGCAAGGTGAAGCGCAATACGGAAAAATTTGCGCGCGATCGGGGGCTGACGCAAATTACCGCTGAAGTGCTCTATGCCGCCAAGGAAGCCGTCGGCGCATAGCCCAGCCAGGAACCCATCTCCCCCAGGAAGCAGGAAACGCCTTGGTACAATGCCCAGGGATTGATCGCATCGGTGGGGGACTGGTGACCTATGGTTTTTGCAACGACCGCGCCCCGTTGGGTGCTGGCAACGGATTTGGACGGAACCTTTCTGCACGGCTCCCAGGCCGATCGCGCTGCGTTTTATCAACGGATTGAACAACAGCGCGATCGGCTGATTTTGGTTTTCGTGACCGGTCGCCATTGGCAGCTCATTGAACCGCTGTGGTCGGGCGATTGCCCAGTGCCCCAACCGGATTTTGTGATTGGCGATGTGGGCACAACGGTCTATGACGGTCAGGGCCGCCCGATCGAAACCATCCAATCGGAAATCGCCAATCGCTGGAATTGCGCGAACGATCGGGTCAAGCGCTTGCTGGCGGGGGAGCCGGGTCTCTCGTTGCAGCGCGGGGAATTTGCCTACCGCGTGTCCTATGACTACGACCCGCAATTATTGCGGCAAGCCACGCTGAACCTGATCCAGGCGGCCGGTTTTGATGTGATTATGTCCGCCGATCGCTATTTGGATGTGATGCCCAAGGGCGTTGCCAAAGGATCTACCCTGCAACGACTGGCCAAGCTGGAGCGCTGGCCGGGCGATCGAATCATCACCGCCGGAGACAGCCTCAATGATTTGAACCTGTTGGCGGCGGGCTACCGAGCGATCGCCGTGGGCAACAGTGAACCCAAGCTGCTGGCGGCCTTGGGCGATCGGCCCACCCTCTACCACAGTCCCTATCCTGGCCTCTTGGGCATTATGGATGGGTTCCGCCATTGGCAAGTGGACTTGTTTTGAGCCATCGGTTTGCAGCAAGGACTTGCAAAAAGTACCCGCCCAGAAAATATTTGCAAATAATCACAAACCGACAATCGCTGATCAATCAATGATCAATCAACGATCCACCGACAACCAACCCGAAACCAATCAGAACTCGAAAGCGAGATCTTAGTGCTCGAAACGCCCAGCCCATCAGGAGCCTATCAGGATCAACCGGGATCCAGCGCCCATCCTTCAGTGGAAGGCCTAAATTTAACCAAACCCTGATAGATTGAGCGAAACAATCGGCAAGCGCTAGCTCCAAGAAGTTATGAGAGTCCTCGTCATTGGCGGTGATGGTTACTGCGGTTGGGCAACGGCTCTATACCTGTCCGATCGCGGTCATGAAGTTGGCATCCTGGACAGCCTGGTTCGTCGGCACTGGGATCAACAACTGCAAATTGACACCCTGACCCCCATCGCCCCGATCAAGCAGCGCATCCAACGGTGGAAAGACCTGACCGGCAAGCACATTGACCTCTACGTTGGCGACATCACCAACTATGCTTTCCTGGATCAGGCTCTGACCGAGTTTCAGCCTGAGGCGATCGTTCACTTTGGGGAACAGCGATCGGCTCCGTTCTCGATGATCGATCGCGAACATGCCGTGTTGACCCAAACCAACAACGTTGTCGGAACCCTCAACCTGCTCTACATCATTCGTGAGAAGTTCCCCGACTGTCACTTGGTCAAGCTGGGCACCATGGGCGAATATGGCACGCCCAACATCGACATCGAAGAGGGCTACATCACGATCGAGCACAACGGTCGCAAAGATACCCTGCCCTATCCCAAGCAACCCGGCAGTTTCTATCACCTCTCGAAAGTCCACGACTCCCACAACATCCACTTTGCCTGTCGGGTTTGGGGTCTGCGGGCCACCGACCTCAACCAAGGGGTGGTTTACGGCGTGTTGACCGACCAAACCGGCATGGACGAATTGCTGATCAACCGGTTGGACTATGACGGCGTGTTCGGCACAGCACTTAACCGCTTCTGTATTCAGGCCGCCGTGGGCCATCCGTTGACGGTGTATGGCAAGGGCGGCCAAACCCGCAGTTTCCTGGACATTCGCGATACGGTGCGCTGCGTGGAGCTGGCGATCGAAACGCCTGCCAAACCCGGTGAATTCCGAGTGTTCAACCAATTCACGGAACTGTTCAGCGTTTTGGACTTGGCCAAGAAAGTCCAAGAGGCCAGCGCGGCCATGGGTCTGAAGGTGGAAATCAACAACATCGAAAACCCCCGCGTCGAAGCCGAAGAACATTACTTCAACGCCAAGAACACCAATCTGCTGGATTTGGGCTTGCAACCACACTACCTGTCCGATTCGCTGCTAGATTCCCTGTTGAACTTCGCGGTGAAATACAAGGGGCGGGTGGACAACTCGGAAATTTTGCCGAAGGTGAAGTGGAAGGGTTAATCAACAGCTAAAACCACTAAAAGGGCCAGAACAAGGGCAAGGGGCTGAAGTTCCTTGCCCTTGATTTTCTGATTTTCTTCTGATTTTCTTTGGACTTTTTGGCTTTGGCCTGTTTTGGTGCTCGCTGGCTGCACTTAGGGGGTCACCAACAGGGCCGGCTCCACGGCGGCGGCGGGGCCCGTCAAAACCATGTGCGGTGCGGCAAAGTAGCGATCGGCCACCGTTTGAATATCTTGGGCACTCACTTGGGCGATCGCGGTTTGAAAGGTGCGATCGAACTCGCGACCTAAGCCCAACACCTCATACCAACCATAGAGTTGAGCCAACTGGGCGTTGGTTTGCTTACCCAGGGCATATTGACCCAAGAGCTTATTTTTGGCGGCGGTTAACTCTGCCGCCTCGATCGGGTGATGAATCAAGCGTTCCACCTCCGATTGCAACCCGGCGATCGCATCAGGCACGTTCTGAGGCGCAGTGCCCATGTAAACCACAAAGTGCGACGGGCCCAAGCGAGTGGGATAGAGGGCCGAAACTTCATAGGCCAAGCCGCGTTTTTCCCGCAGCTCCACAAATAGGCGACTCGAAAGGCCATTGCCCAAATAGGTGCTGGCCAACTTCAGCGCCGCATAGTCCGGGTGATGTTGTTGCTCGGTTGCGGTTGAATCCGTTCCCAACACCGATGCGGCCCCATAACCCAACATGACGATCGCCTGCTGAGTTTCCTGGGCGATCGCCCGTTGCTCAATGGTGTTGGGCAAGGGCGGAAACTGCGGCTCCACAATGACTTGATCGCTCACCTGCCAATCGCCAAACACTGCTTCGATCGCCTTCAAAGCTTCCTGGGTGCTCAGGCAACCGGACACCGCGATCGTCACCCGATCGGGCTGGAAGTAGGTTTGATGAAACGCCTGCAAATCCGCTGGGGTCAGTTGTCCCGTGGTGGTTTCCGTGCCCAAGGGTGAAAACGCATAGGGATGCTCTGGCCCGTACAGCACTTGGCGCAGTTGATCAAACCCCAGGGAAAACGGCTGCTCGCGTTGGGAACGAATCCCCTGCAACATCAGCGATCGCTCCAGTTCCACCTCCGACTCCGGAAACGCGGGCGATCGCAACAACTCTCCCGCCAAGGACAGCAGATCCACAAAATCGTGGGACACACTCTTGAGGCTAACCAGAAAGTAATCGGTGCTGGCATCCGTGCCCAGGCTGGCCCCAATCGATTCCACCCGCTCCGCAATTTCCATCGATGACAGGCGTTCCGTGCCCTTCGTCATCACCGCTGCCACCAAGTTGGCTAGCCCCGCTTTCGATCGCGCCTCCCACAGACTCCCAGCCTTAATGAAGATACGAGCCGCCACAATGTCCGCTGCCGGATTTTCGATCGCAATTGCCGTCAAACCATTGGGAAAAACATGGTGCTGAACTGGGGGCGCAAACGTCATGGCGAAAGAAACGAGAAATTGTTTTGCACAATACATTCTCACCCCTTTTAACCTGTTTGGGGGCGATCGTACTGTTCATCTTGATCGCTTCCGGCCACCCATCCACAGGTCTGCTTCCCCAAATCATTCAGTCAAGGAATCCGGTTGGTTGCCCTTGGAATCCGTAAAGCTCCAAAGGCTGCGATCGGGGCGATCGCCCAATACCCACCGTTTCATCGATTACTTAAAATTCTGAAAAGAAGATGCCAAAATAGGGGCACTGGCAGATCAAGAATCAGCATTCAATTGCAATTATTTATAGCTAAAAACAGATCGCTAATCAATTAAGAAGCCGATCCTGATTATCCTCAATCCCATTTCCTCCAAATGAAGCCCATTTAGTCCTAGCAAATACCTCAAGAGTCCCTTAACTTCCTGAGGAATAGCCACAATTGTTAGTCACCAAAGCCAAGCCCAGAGTGCATTCCCTTCGCAACTCACTGCTCTTTCCAACTATTGATCCCTATGCTGGCCAAGTGGCTCCAGAGATTACGAGATCGCCTGCTTGTTCGATCCATCAGCACCCAACTTTTTCTCTACGTTTTGGGTGGGGCCCTCGTGGCCTTGGGAACCATGGCCGCTGTCTTTTATCGATCCATTGAACGGGAATCCCTTGGGCGAATTCGTGCGGAACTGAACGCCCAAGTTGAATTTACCCGAGGGCAACTATTAGAGTCGCAGCGCTACATTGAAATTCTGTCGGCGGCTGTTTTGACCAATCGCGATCGAAATATTCAAGATCCAGAATTCTATAAGCAACTAACTTTAGAATTTTTCAAACAACGTCCCAGCTTAGTGTTGGGAGTAGGCTTCGGCCAAAATGCCTTTCAGGTTTTGCGCGATCGTCAGTGGTTTTATCCATATTTTTATGTCGATCAAGGTCAGCCCAATCCGATCGGTGAGCGCCTACCACCTCCCCACTCCGACTGGATTTACTCAGAGTTGTATAAAGACGATCAATATCCTGACCAACATTACTGGCGAATTCCTGTGGGTAATCAAAAGGGAATTTGGATAGAACCCTATGAGTGGTCAAATATTGTCATGACCAGCTACTTAGTTCCCTTCTATGACAGTCAAAAAAACCTAGTTGGTGTGGCAGGAACAGATTTCAGCGTGACCGAACTCAGCAAACGAGTCGATCGATCCGTCATCAACAATGAAGGCTATTTTGCCATTCTCAGTAGATCTGGCAAATTACTGGCTTACCCACCGAAGCGCAAGTCTCTTCAAGCTAATTCCAGCTATCGAGATTTGCCACTCTTGCGCGAACTGTGGCCCATCTTGCAGAGCAAAAATTCCGATATTATTTATCACCAAGATCAAATCATTGCCTATGAGCGAATTCCCAGTGCCAACTGGATTGCGATCGCCGTTGTTCCCAGTGATGTAGTGTTGGGGCCCCTTTGGCGCATTTTAATCATCAGTGTCAGCATCGCCGCCATTCTGCTAGCGATCGCCGTATTGGGTTTTGTGCGCCGTCTCAATCGCCAACTTAAGCCGATTTTAGAAAAATGCAATACCTTGGTGGCCACGGAGAAAATCATGCCCATGGCCACCCCAAAAGCCACCACTTCAGAGGCCGTCTTCGCTTTTGCGGTTCGCGATCGACAGCATATGGATGAGCTGACTTTTTTATGTCATTCCTTTGATCAAATGGCTGCCAAAGTGGAGGCAACCTTGCAATCCTTGGCCGAAACCAACCAAACCCTGCAAGCCACCGTTCAAGACCGCAGCGAAGCCCTAAACCAATTGCAACAAACGCAATTGCAACTGATTCAAAGCGAAAAAATGTCAGGGTTAGGGCAGCTTTTGGCAGGAATTGCCCATGAAATTAATAATCCCGTGAATTTTATTCATGGCAACTTAGATTATGTGCGGGACTATGTTCACGAGTTACTCCAAGCCACAACGCAAGTCTATGCAATTCATGCCGGTCAAGCCAGCCCATCCAACGGTCAAGCCTCGATCGACTTTGAAGAGCTGGCGTTTATTCAAGCTGACTTGATTAAAATTTTGGATTCGATGACCGTGGGCACCGATCGAATTCGGCAGCTAGTTTTATCCCTGCGCACATTTTCCAGAACTGATCAAACCAAAGATTGTGTCACCAATTTGCACCATGGCATTGAAAGCACCTTGCTGTTGCTCAAACATCGTTTGAAAGCAACGTCTGATCATCCAGCCATTGAAGTGATCACGAAATATGGCGATTTGCCACCTGTGGAATGCTATCCAGGCCCGCTGAATCAGGTGTTTATGAATTTGCTGGTTAATGCGATCGATGCCTTGGAGCAAAAAACGGCCGGTTGGAGCGAGGCGGAAATTGAGGCTAATCCTAGCCGAATTGAAATTACCACCCAGTTTATCGCCAGTGAAAATGTGGTTGAAATCAGCATTGCTGATAATGGCCCCGGCATTCCAGAGTCCGTGCAGGCAAGGATTTTCGATCCATTTTTCACCACAAAACCCGTTGGCAAAGGCACAGGCTTGGGACTGTCAATCAGCTATCAAGTTATTACGGAGCGACACCAAGGGAAAATTTTCTGTCGCTCTCAACCCAATCAAGGTACTCAATTTATGATTCATTTGCCTGCTGGTATCAAATAACACACTTAGCCATTGACGGAATTGAGTTCTCGAAGCGGTTCAGTGATTGAAAATTCTCAAATTTTCCTTACGTCATCCCAAGATAGATCATCTCCTGAATCCTTGGAATCATGGGATTTTGGGGGAATTTTGCAGAATGATTACCTCTGAAATATTGTGGAGAGTGTAAAGTTTTATTGTTGAAATCTCATGATTTTCTGTTCTAAGACCGCTATATAACAGGGGTAAGGTTTAACAGCAAATGCTAGTCCTATGCCTATTGACTATCGATATCAATTGGGATTTTCTTGGCCGGTTCGATCGGTCAGTGCGCGCCTTTTTATGAGTGTTCTTGGTGGGGCGCTGGTGGGCATTGGCAGCATGGCAGGAATTTTTTATCGATCGCTGGAAAGTAAGTCGATCGACCAAATCCAAGACACCTTGAATGCTCAGGTACAAGTCATCAATGGACAGCTCACCAACTCCCAAGCCTATGTTAAGGCGATCAGCTCAGCCGTCAGAGCCAATCAACAAGCCGGTATTCAGGATGCCGAATCCTATAAACAATTAGTTTTTGAGTTTTTTAAAAGCCGCCCTGACTTAACCATGGCGGTTTTTTTCGGTCAAGATGCCTACCAAATTGTGCGCGATCGCCCTTGGTTTTATCCCTACTTTTATGTCGATCAAGGCAGCTCGGGCATGGTGGGTCACCGCCTCCCTGCGCCTTACCAGCATGTACGCTATTCAGAAATTTACACCGATGATAATTATCCAACGCGCGATTACTGGAAAGCCGCGATCGCAGCCCGAGGTGATGTTTGGCTAGAGCCTTATGAGTGGTCAGGTATTAAAATGACCACCTTCTATAGTCCTTTTTATAATGACCGCCGCAAACTATTGGGTATTGCAGGCGCTGATGTGAATATCTCAGCCCTAGCTCAGAAATTAAAAAGAACCGTTACCCGTGGCGAAGGGTATTTTGCAGTTTTCAGTCAAGAAGGAAAATTGCTCGTTCCACCGCCCAATTTTAAGTTTACAAAAGTCACCACCGATTACTATGACTTTGCATTATTTCGCGAAGCTTGGCTGATTCTACAGTCGCGCCCCGTGGGTATGGCTTACATGGAAGGCCAGTTCTTAGCCTATCAACGAGTTCCTAGCACGAACTGGATCGCGGTCGCTGTTGTCCCAGAATCGGTCGTTAAATATCCCATTTGGCGCACAGTCCTGATCGGCGCAGCCATTGCCGCTTTGGTGTTGGCTTTTGTGGTTTATGCTGCTGTGCAATATCTTAATCGTCGCTTACAGCCCATCGTTTCCAAGTGCAATGATCTCTTGATTAGTGATTTTTCCAGTAATTCTTCCATGAAGGAACCTCGCCATTTTCTCGAGAATTCAAATGGAAGCTTATCTGGAAATTCATCAGAGACCTATTCTTCATTGGAGATCTCAACCTTAGTACAAAATAGTGCAGGATTATTGACTTCAGAATCCAATGCAGCGCAAGATTTGGAGCAATCAAAATCTAGTCGATCGCCCCACAGGATGGATGAGTTGGAATTTTTGTCCTTCTCCTTTGAGCGAATGTCTAAGCAGGTTCAACAGTCTTTTCAGTCTTTGGAATCAGCGAATCAATTTCTTCAACAAACCGTGGCCGAGCGGACGGCGGCTTTAGATCAGTTGCAGCAAGCTCAAATTCAACTGGTTCAGAGCGAAAAAATGTCGGGACTCGGGCAGATGCTGGCAGGCATTGCCCACGAAATTAATAATCCTGTGAATTTCATTTATGGCAACCTCGATCACATTAAAAATTACACCACAGATCTCATTAGTCTGATTCATCAATATCAATCGATCGTGCAAGTCATTCCCCAAAACATGCGATCGCAGTATCTTTCCGACTTAGAAAGTGAGGCTGATTTTGATGCTGAAGAACTGGCATTCATTGAGGAAGATCTAGGCAAAATCCTTGGTTCCATGACCTTGGGCACTGAACGCATTCGCCAACTGGTTCTTTCATTGCGCAACTTTTCCCGATCCGATCAAGGAATGCATCAACCCTTTCAAGTTAATGAGGGAATTGAAAGCACCTTGGCACTTTTAAATCACCGCTTGAAGGCCAACTCGCAACGACCCGCCATCCAGGTTGCAACCCAGTTGGGAGATCTTCCGTTGGTGGATTGTTATCCAGGGCCACTCAATCAAGTTTTGATGAATTTATTGGCCAATGCGATCGATGCATTGGAAGAGCGCACAGCCCGTTGGGATTTTCCGGAGATTGAAGCAAATCCCAATCGGCTGCAAATTACAACCAAACTGGTGAAATCTGACTCATCCCAATTATCAAACTCACCAATCAACACAGACACGGTAGAAATTGCCATTACTGATAATGGTTCTGGAATTCCCCCAGCCATTCAGGCGAAGATTTTTGACCCTTTCTTCACTACTAAACCCATTGGCAAAGGCACAGGAATTGGCCTATCGATTAGCTACCAAATTATTGCGGAAAAACACCACGGATCCCTAACCTGTTGCTCGCAGCCGGGACAAGGAACAACCTTTATGATTCGGCTACCGCTGAAGCAGCCCCCCATCCCGATCGCAGGGGTTGCCCACGGAACGGGTGGGGATAGTCGTGCTCCTGTGGTTCGTTCAGAATCCCTGGAAACTGAGGGTTCAACAACCAGTTAAGTCCCTGAGAATTCACCAATTCAGAATGAACTAGCCAAGCATTAACTAACCCAGCATTAACTAGCCAAGTATTAACCAACCGTTAGGAATGCCAATCGTTGCCAGAACCGTAGCGCCAAGCCGATCGCACCGGTTTGCGAGCGGGCAAGGCCAGGCGATCGCCCGCGTGATATAGCCCCAAGGCGAGATAATGCCGCATCCAATCCAACAAGGCAGGCAAGCCCAGTTGGGGAATGAGTTGAGCCACCAAGGCCGGCTGGGCGATCGCCACACGGGCCAGGGCGATGGAAAGGGCGGGAAATTGCACCACGTCTTGCAGGAAGGGCCGCAGTACCCGATCGCCCGCTGCGGCCATTTCTCCAAACACCGCATCCAACAATCGATTGATGCGATCGCTCGGTAACTGTTGCCCCACAGCCACGCGCATGGCCTGCTGAAATAACCAGGTAACGGAAAGATTCGGTTGATAGGGCAGCAACAGGCTCAGGTGGGATCGATCGAGCCGATCAGTTTGCAGGGCGTTGGTGATGCCATCCAAGAGCCGATCGAGGTGGCGCAACAGGGCCCCAAAGCCGCCAAAACTGAGGGGGGATTGCAAACCGCTGCTATCACCAATAAACAGCAGGCGATCGACCGTTGGTTGCAAAGGGCTTTGGCGAAAGGCAGGGAAAAAACCAAACAGGGCCCGCTGAAATTGCAACCCCTCCAGGGAAGGCAAGTTTTGGTAGGCGGGCAACAGCCGGAAGTAGTCCTCAAACAAATCGTGCAAACTGGGACGGCTGGGGTGGGCATCCCCATAGCAAAACAGATAGGTGGTGCGGCCCGCTTGGGCGGGGAACGCTTCCCAAAAATACTGGCGATCGTCCTGAATGCCGGTGGTCGTGGCAATGAGATCAGCGCTGTCGTTGGCAGGATAGCCCGTGGCGCAAGTACCCACCACCAGACAAACGCCATCGGGTTTGGCGGGGCCGCGGGTTTGCCGGACAATCGGGGACTGATGCCCCATGGCATCCAACACCAGCCGCGCCCCGATCGTGACCGTAGCCTGATGGGCGGTGACCCAATCCCCATAGGCAGCGCTGCCCCCGGCTCCGGTGGCTCCGGTGGGGCCGCCCAGGAGCGATCGCCCCTCCACCCAAACCTGATCGGGCTGCACGGTCAAGGAAACAAACTGGGTTTGCTCCAGCAGGATGCCCCCAGCGGCCAAGAATTTTTGCCGCAATTGAGCGACCAAAATGGCGGGACTGACTCCCAGATTCAGCACATCCCGCACCCATCGCTCCTGACCACCCGCAAAGGAAATCCGCACGGGATTAAATTCCGAGGCGATCGCCCGCTCCAATTCCGCCGCCGTCAACAGCCCCCGTTCAACCAAAACGGCCAGTTCCGATCGGGAAATGTTCCATTCCTGATCTCGCCCTTGCAGTTGTCCCCGTTCCATCAACACCACGCGCCAACCGGCCTGGGCCAGGGCCGTGGCCATCACAATCCCCAAGGTTCCCCCCAGCACCACCAAATCAACCCTGAGGGCATCGGCCAGCGGCCAGTTGTCAGGATCGGCCGCCAGATTTTGTGAAGATTCGTAAATCACCGAAATAGGGGGTGTAACCCCCTGGCTATCCAGCCCCCGGAGTTGTTGCCACAGGCGATCGGCTCGCGCTAAACCCGCCAACGGTTGGCCGGGGATGGTGGAAAGGAGATCGGCGGTTAAACTCATAACGAACCAGAACGAACAATTGGGTGGAACAGGGCGATCGATTCAGGCGATTGCGGGCCCAGTGGCCCAAGCTTGGCATCCTGACAACCCCCACCCTCCACAAAGGACAGAACGGCCATGGCTGGTGTGAGGTCGAATGCGGCGGCGATCGTGCAATTGCGCGAGGTGGTGAAAATCTATAACCGCAGTCAGCGCGGCCTGTTGGGGGCTAATTTACGGGTCGATCGCGGCGAATTTTTGATGATTACGGGCCCCTCCGGCGCGGGCAAGTCTACCCTGCTGAAGCTGCTCTATGGCGAAGAACTGGTCGATCGGGGCGAAGTGATCATCGATGGGCAACGGGTTAGCGATCTCAATCGCAATCAACTGGCGCTCCTGCGGCGCAAAATCGGCATCGTTTTTCAAGATTACAAACTCATTCCCCGCCGCACCGTCGCCGAAAATATTGCCTTCGTTTTGTTGGCCCAGGGCTATCCCCAGGCGGAAATTCGCCGTCGTCTCACGCCCGCCCTGCGGTTAGTGGGGCTGCTGCACAAGGCAGACCACTTCCCCGAACAACTCTCCGGCGGCGAACAGCAACGGGCCAGCATTGCCCGGGCAATTGTCAGCACGCCCCCCTTAATTTTGGCCGATGAACCCACCGGCAACCTCGACGGCGACAACTCCCAACAGATCATTGCGATCCTGGAGCGGCTCAACGAATTGGGAGCAACCACGATCGTCACGACCCATGATGAGTTGTGGGTGCGGCGCAGTCATCACCGAGTTTTGCAACTGAATGAAGGCAAGCTTTACGAGGTGCGGCCCGCCGGTCGATCGACCGCCCGGCCCGCACCGGCCGCCTGGTTAGGCTAGCAGCTTGCCAATTTGCGATCGGCCAATCTGCGACCGCGCGTCTGGAATCACCATCTGTAACCACCAATTGACGCGGGGCGATCGCCCAACGCTCAAGGGTTGGAATCCGCCAGGCGACCCAAGCTCGGCATTTTCCCCAGCAGTCCTGTCATCAACCTCAGGGCCAGGGATTTCAGGGGCGGAACCCGCTTGAGGGCCGCCAAGCCCAGCCGCCGCACCCAAACCACGGGCCACAGTTGGGTGGAAAAGAGTCGATCGAGCAAATCGGTGAACGCCAAGATCACCCAATTGCCCCAACGCCGCCAGCGATCGTAGCGCCGCAACACCGCCACTTGCCCAAAGTCTTCACCCCGGGCGATCGCCCCCTGGATCACATCAACCAGGGCCGCCGCGTCGCGAATGCCCATGTTCAAACCTTGTCCCCCCACGGGATGGCAACAGTGGGCCGCATCCCCCGCCAGGGCCAACCGATGCCCCACGTAGCGATCGCACTGCATCAACCGCACCGGAAATAGATAGCGACCGCCCACCAATTCCAATTGCCCCATCTGGGGGCCAAACCGTTGGCTCAGGGCCCGCAAAAATGCTGGGTCATCCAACGCCAACATCGCCTGGGCTTCCGCGTGGGGAGCCGTCCACACCAAGCGACAAACATCCCCCAAGGGCAAAATCGCGAAGGGGCCGCTGGTCTGAAACCGTTCGTAGGCGATGTTTTGGTGATGCTGTTCAGCCTTGACGGCGGCCACAATGCAGGATTGCCAATAGGCCCAACCGCGTCTGGGAATGCCGGCCGCTTCCCGCAGGGGCGATCGGGCCCCATCCGCCGCCACCACCAGTTTGGCCCGCAGTCGCGACGGAACCGTCACCCCCTCGCCATTGGGCGCAATCACCAACTCAGCACAATCGGCCCCGTAGTCCAAAACGGTGGCCGTGGCTGGGCCAATCCAAGTGCAATGGGGCGATCGATTCACAGCCCCTTGCAAGGCTTCCAGCAGGGTATTGTGGGCCGCCACATAGCCCAACTCCGTCTGCATTCCCGCATCTTGGGGCCAAAATTCCACCACATCGGGCCAATCACAATCGGAAAGCCGAATGCGCCGGAAGGGTTCCAGACTCGATCGCACCTGATCCCACAGGCCCAATCCCTGGAAGATTTTGGCCGAAGACAGGGAAAAGGCATAGGCCTGAGCTTGTTTTGCTGCCGTGGCCTGGGTTAGGGCTTCAATGATCGCCACTTTCAACCCCGTTTGGCGCAACCCACAGGCCACCACCAAGCCCACAATTCCACCCCCAACGATCGCTACGTCATAGGTGGGAATTGCAGCCGCTTTCGCTTCCGCCACCGCCACGTCAGATTCGCTATGCATTTCTGGGCGATCGAGCAACATAAACCTTCAATTCCTCAAATCTTGAATTCCTACGAATTCCCCGGGAGCCGACGCACAACCAGTACCCATAACCCAATTATCGGGTGATTCCAACCGTTCTGGATCCGGCGGATCACTGCCCGCATGAGTTTCTCAGGATCACCAATAGCAAGAGGGGAGACGATTCAAGATCGTCCCCCCTCCACTGCGTCGCTTAGACTGATTTGCTCAGGCTAGCAAGCACTCACAACCTTCAGAATTAACCGTTGATTGCGGGAGCTTGCAGAGCTACGGGAGCAGCTTCACCAGCAGCCAGATCCAGTGGGAAGTTGTGAGCGTTACGCTCGTGCATCACTTCCATACCCAGGTTGGCGCGGTTGATCACATCAGCCCAGGTGCCGATCACGTGACCTTGCGAGTCAACAACCGATTGGTTGAAGTTGAAGCCGTTCAGGTTGAATGCCATCGTGCTCACGCCCAGGGCGGTGAACCAGATACCCACAACCGGCCAAGCACCCAGGAAGAAGTGCAGCGAGCGGCTGTTGTTGAACGAAGCGTATTGGAAGATCAAACGACCGAAGTAGCCGTGGGCTGCAACGATGTTGTAGGTTTCTTCCTCTTGACCGAACTTGTAGCCGTAGTTTTGCGACTCAACTTCGGTGGTTTCCTTAACCAGCGAGCTGGTCACCAAGGAACCGTGCATTGCGGAGAACAGCGAGCCACCGAACACACCAGCAACGCCCAGCATGTGGAAGGGGTGCATCAGGATGTTGTGCTCAGCTTGGAACACCAACATGAAGTTGAAGGTGCCCGAGATGCCCAAAGGCATACCGTCAGAGAACGAACCTTGACCGATCGGGTAGATCAGGAACACGGCGGTAGCAGCAGCAACAGGAGCGCTGTAAGCCACGCAGATCCAAGGACGCATACCGAGGCGGTAGCTCAGTTCCCACTCACGGCCCATGTAGCAGAACACGCCGATCAGGAAGTGGAACACAACCAGTTGGTAAGGACCACCGTTGTACAGCCACTCATCCAAGGAAGCAGCTTCCCAGATGGGGTAGAAGTGCAAACCGATGGCGTTCGACGAGGGGATCACAGCACCAGAGATGATGTTGTTCCCGTACAGCAACGAACCAGCCACGGGTTCGCGGATGCCGTCGATGTCAACCGGGGGAGCGCCGATGAAAGCGATAACGTAGCAGATGGTGGCAGCCAGCAGGGTGGGGATCATCAGGACACCGAACCAGCCCACGTACAGGCGGTTGTTGGTGCTGGTTACCCACTCGCAGAACTGATCCCACACGGAAGCGCCTTGGCGCTGTTGCAGGGTTGCAGTCATGGTTGGATGAATTGCTTTGTAGAAGAATGATTTGGTGGGTTTTGTTTCCCACGTGAATATAGATTAACTGCTGTGTTTAGTTTTGTAAAGAGGTTTTGACGATGATTTACACAAATTCCATTTTCCTTAACGTTTGAGGTCAAGGGCCATGGCCGATCGCACAGAGGCGGATTGCCGTACCCGTCAGCCTTTGGGGTCTCTGGTAACCTACAGCGCTGCCTACACGCTGGTTCCCACCTATGAATGTTTCAACCGCTGTCAGTACTGTAATTTTCGGGTGGAGCCGGGGGCCGATCGCTGGCTGGGCCTGGCGGAAGCAACAGTTAAGCTTCGATCACTCACCAATCCATTGCGGGATTGTTACAAACCACAATCGGGGCAATTCCCGATCGCCCCGACCAGCCCCCCCAGCTCCGGGCCGATTGAGATTCTGATTCTGAGTGGGGAGGTGCATCCCCGCAGTCCCCGGCGATCGGCCTGGATTCGGCGCATTGAGTCCCTCTGTCGGTTGGCACTGCTGGAAGGGTTTTTGCCCCATGCCAATGTGGGGCCGCTCGATCGCGAAGAGATGGCTTATCTGAAAGCGGTGAATGTTTCGATGGGCTTAATGATTGAGCAGGTGAGCCCTGCCCTAGCCCAAACCGTCCATCGCCACGCCCCCAGCAAGGATCCATCCCGACGGTTGGCGCAACTGGCCCAAGCGGGGGAGTTACAGATTCCCTTCACCACGGGTCTATTAATTGGGATTGGCGAAACCGAAGCCGATCGCCTGGACAGCTTGCGAGCGATCGGGCAGATTCATCGCCAGTACGGCCACATCCAAGAAGTGATCGTACAACCCCACAGCCCCGGTCGGGATCAAGTCTGGGAAGGGGAGGCCTGTTCGGCGGCCCTGTTGCTGGAAACGGTGGCGATCACCCGGGAACTGTTGCCACCGGAAATTGCGATTCAAGTGCCGCCCAATCTATTGAAAACAGCGGAATTGCTGCAACGGGCGATCGAGCTGGGGGCAAGCGACCTGGGAGGAATTTGCCCGATCGATGAGGTGAACCCCACCTATGAACACCCGAGCCTGGCCCAACTCACCGATTGGGTGGCCGCAGCGGGTGGGCAACTGCGCCCCCGGTTACCGGTTTACCCCGCCTTTGACGACTGGTTAAGCGATCCAATGCGATCGCTCGTGCAAAGCTGGCGCGATTTCCTCGGTTCCTCCCCAGATTCGCGAGATTTCCCCGAGCGATTCGACCCGAAACCAGGGCCTACAATGCAGAAGTTAATCAGCCGGCCCTAAGTCCGGTGTTCACGCCCGTTCCCATCGTCTGGTCTTGCTGCTATGTGTGCTTTGGAAATTCGCCCCGTCAATACGCCGGCTGATTTGGAACAGTTTTTAGATGTGCCCGATCGGGTCTATCACCAGGATCCCTATTGGGTTGCCCCCCTACGCAGCAGCATCGCTCGGCAATTGTCACCGGAGAATTCATTCCGCACCTATGGCCAATTACAAGCTTTTGTGGCCTTGAATCCTGAACCGGTGGGGCGGATTGTGGCCACGGTGAATCAACGATTGGTGGAAAAGGAAGGGGAAGCGATCGGGCTGTTTGGCTATTTTGAAACCATCAATGATTTCAGTGTGGCCCAAGGGTTGTTTACGGCTGCCGAAACTTGGTTAAAAGCACAGGGCATGACCAAAGTTCGCGGCCCCATTGATCTGTCTACCCACAATAATTGCTTGATGCTGATTGATGGGTTTGATTCCCCACCCATGGTGATGATGCCCTACAACCCTTCTTACTATCCTGAATTGGTGGAGCAAGGAGGATTCAGCAAAGCAAAAGATGCCTATGCCTATGAATATCCGCTCGATCGCCCCCTGCCCACTGAATTTGAAAAAGCCTATAAAATTGCCACCAAATCCGGCGTGAGCTTCCGCTCTATTGAAACCAAGGGTGAAGCCTTTGAGCGAGATGCCAGGATTTTATATCGTCTATTCACCGAAGCTTTTTCAGGAAATTGGAGTTCTACGCCACGCACCGAAGAAGAGTTTTTGGAAGAAGCGCGATCGCTCCAACAATTGGTTGATCCCGATGTGGTTTTGATTGCAGAAGTGGACGGCAAGGCAGTGGGATTTTTCATGGGCTTGCCAGACTACAACATCCCGCTCAAGGAAGTGAAAGGCAAGCTGAATTGGTGGGGAACGTTGAAGTTTCTTTGGTATCGGCGGCAAATCGATCGGGGGCGGGTGGTTGCCATTTGTTCTTTGCCGGAATATCAACGCAAATTGGTTCCCTTGGCCTTGATTTATTTGGGGTTGCGAGCTTGTCAGCAAAAGGGCAAACCCTACCGCACCTCTGAGTTAGGTTGGGTTTACGAGGACAATTCCCGATCGCGCCGTTTGATCGAAGCGGCCGGCGGCAAAATCTACAAAACCTATCGCATTTATGAAAAGTTCCTATCTCTAGCCTAGGCAATCTCTGAGCAGTAACTTAGGGTACTTGCCAAGCACCAGTCATCATCGGGGCAAGGGGCTTAAGCCCCTTGTCGTCATCGATCAACGAGGCCCGCAGGCATTGGTCAATAAGCCCCACAGGCATCGATCAATAAGTCCCGCAGATATTGATCAGTAAGCCCCACAGGCATCGATCAATAAGTCCCGCAGGGATCGATCAGTAAGCCCCACAGGCATCGATCAATGAGGCTCCCAAGATAGCGGTTTTAGCTCTTCAGACATCCCTATTCAAGCTGGATTCAATCCGGGATTAAAACCCCTGAAAAACTTCACTCGCAATGCCCCAGAAAAGGCGCGATAATAGCATCATTGGCACTATTTCGCGCCTCTTCGCATGGCTGCCCAGTAAGTTCATGGGCCCTGAGCGATCGGCAATAGGCGATTCAGTTAATCGGCCATTTACTAGGCCCTTGATAGGCGATCGGTTTAGGCACTGCAACCATGGTTTTCTCCGCCCCCGCGCCGGATGCTGCACCCAGCAACGGCCCCGCCCAGCCCAGTTCTCACCAGGCAAGTCCTCAACTGTGGCTCTATGACACCACGTTGCGGGATGGGGCCCAGTCGGAAGGTCTCTCATTTTCCATTGAGGACAAGCTACGGATTGCCCGCAAGCTCGATCGCCTGCGAATTCCTTTCATTGAAGGGGGTTGGCCCGGGGCCAATCCCAAGGATGTGCAGTTTTTTTGGCAACTTCAGGAAGAACCGCTGGAATTTTCCGAGGTGGTGGCCTTTTGCTCAACCCGCCGGCCGGGCATGAACGCCGAGGAAGATCCGCTCCTGAAGCCGATTTTGGCCGCTGGGACACGTTGGGTAGCCATTTTTGGGAAATCTTGGGACTTGCATGTGACCGAGGGCCTCAAAACCACCCTCGATGAAAACATCGCCATGATCCGCGACTCGATCGCCTTCCTAATCAGCCAAGGGCGACAGGTGATCTACGACGCGGAACATTGGTTTGACGGCTATTTGGCAAATCCCGACTACGCGATCGCCACCCTCAAGGCAGCCCACGAGGCCGGGGCCGCTTGGTTGGCCCTCTGCGACACCAATGGCGGCACACTCCCCCACGAGGTGGCTCGGATTGTGGCTGAGGTGCGGGAATGGCTGCCCGCGGCCCAATTGGGAATCCACACCCACAACGATTCCGGCACGGCGGTGGCCAACGCGATCGCCGCTGTCCAAGGGGGCGCAAGGATGGTGCAAGGCACGATCAATGGCTATGGCGAGCGCTGTGGCAATGCCAACCTCTGCACCCTGATTCCTAATTTGCAGTTGAAACTGGGGCTGAACTGCATTCCCGCCGCCCAGTTGGCGGAGTTGACGGCCACCAGTCGCTTTGTCAGTGAAGTGGCGAACTTGGCTCCGGACGATCGCGCGCCCTATGTGGGTCTGTCTGCCTTTGCCCACAAGGGAGGGATCCATGTCAGCGCCGTGGAACGCAATCCCCACACCTATGAACATATCTCGCCCGATCGGGTGGGAAACCAACGCCGAATCGTCATTTCTGATCAATCGGGTTTGAGCAATGTGTTGGCCAAAGCCCGCTCCTTTGGCTTAGATCTCGACAAACAAGACCCCGCCTGTCGGCAGATTTTACAAACCCTCAAAACCCTGGAAAATCAGGGCTATCAGTTCGAGGCCGCCGAAGCCAGTTTTGACCTGCTGATGCGAACGGCTCTCGGTCAGCGATCGAGCTTTTTTGTCCTGAAAGATTGCCGCGTTCACTACGACTTTGGTGAACCGAGCGATCGGGAATCCTTGGCCACCGTCAAGGTCACCGTGGGCGATCGCACCCTACTGGAAGTGGCGGAAGGTAACGGCCCCGTGGCGGCCATGGATGCGGCCCTGCGGCGAGCGCTGGTGCAGTTCTATCCAGTGGTGGCTCAGTTCCACCTCACCGATTATAAGGTGCGAATTTTGGATGGCGGCGCGGGCACATCCGCCAAAACCAGAGTCCTGGTGGAATCCAGCGACGGCCACCAGCGTTGGACAACCGTGGGAGTCTCCGGCAACATTTTGGAAGCTTCCTATCAAGCCGTTGTGGAAGCGATCGAATATGGCCTGATTCTTCACGGTATTCAGACTTTGCAACCACTGCCCCTACCTTTGGAGGTCTAAAAAGTCACATCTTTGGCAACCCTATGCCACGGAGGTGTTGCGCCAAAGTGCCATTCTTGAAGCAGGATTTTAGGGCTAAGAAATAGAATTCCCGATCGCAAAAGCAAGGGTTCGATCATGAACCTTTGCTCATCTTTAGTGCCCCAGATTCCAGCGATCCTACGGATTTTCCCTGAACTTGCGCCCCCCTGAGACCACATGGGACCAACCGGAATCGGGGCTAATTTTCCGCCCTGGCCGCCCGCTGGGTCTGAGTCGCGGCCGCTCCCATGCCCACCCATCGGCTGGGTAATCTCCCTGGCAGTTTGCTCCCCAAGATATTGACCATTAATTCAAAAACGAGTTAACTCGAAAGAAATTTATCTAAATTGGATCCCAGAGGAAAAAATTTAACAATAATTGAAGTTGCAACCCCTCTATTTGTGATAACTCTGAAGGAAAGATGGAAAAGGATCTTGAGGCAGTTCTGTGCTGAAATCAGCTTCGTCTGAAGGTGAGCAGGTGCGACGCGGCTTTCGGCAGCTCGTGGTGACCATTTTGTTGGTATCAGGGTTGCTTTACACAGGCGTGGCGAGTGTCCTGCTGAACACCATCACCAGCCTCGAACAAAGAACCATCGAAGAACATACCAACCGCTTTACTCGGTTACTTTACCGGCGATCGGCCCAGCTTTTGCCATCGGCCTGTGACTATGGCTATTGGGATGCAACCCATCAGTTTCTCAGGCAGCCCAATGAAGACTTTATTCGCAATAATTTTAGTCCAACCAATTATCAAAGTTTTGATTTAACCATCATGGGCGTGGTGGGTCGCGATGGCAAAATTCGCTATGCCCGAGAGCGACAAGTTTCAAATCAGTCCGGCAGCACCGCCAACGATCGCTACCATGAACCCTCCACAACCCTGACGTATTTTTTGCAATCCTTGCCGAAAGGATTTCAATCAAACCCAGACCAAAAGCGGCTGGCAGGTGTGGTAGCCATTGACAATGATTTATTAAGCATTGCCATTTGCAGCATTCCCAATCCTCAAAAACCAGATCAAGTGGATGGTTGGTTTGTGATGGGTCAGCGGCTGGATGCTCGGTTGCTTCAAGATTTAAGCCAATTGGTTCCGGGGGCTTTGGAAATTAAGGTCAGCCGCCATTCCAACAATTTGCCCCTCTATGGAGCCTTTGATTTTACGGGTCAAGCCAGACGAAATCAGCGCACCGAAGTAACTGATTCATCGCGCAATTTGGTGGGTTATCGCTACTTAGTGGATGTGTATGGCAAACCCAGTGCGATCGCCCGGGTCACCATTACGCGCACCCTACACCAACATAGTTTGTATGGACTCTTAAGCATTGGCGGCATTTTGGTGCTGCTCAGTTTGGGATTCATTAGCCTGGCTTGGCAGGCCCTGCAACAGGCTTTGCAGAACTTGGATGAGCGCGATCGAGCGGAGGCCGCCCTAATTGAATCGGCCACTCAAAATCTCGATCGGGAAACCTATCGCGCTCGCATCATGGAACTGGAGTTAATTCTTCAAGATTTGCGGGCTTCTCAGGCTCAGTTGATCCACAGCGCCAAGATGGAAAGCTTGGGCAAAATGGTGGCGGGCATTGCCCATGAAGTGAATAATCCCGTGAGCTTTATTCAGGGTAATTTGCGACACCTAAAAAAATATCAACAGGATCTTTGCGACCTAATACGGCTGTATCAAAAATATTATCCCGTTGCCTACGATGAAATTTTAGATCGCTCCCGAGAAGTGGATTTGGCTTTCATCTTAGAAGATAGCGATCGGGTCATTCAGTCCATCGATCGCGGAGCCGATCGGATCTATCGAATTGTGAATGCCCTGCGCAATTTTTCGCGATTGGATGAATCGGATTTGAAATCGGTGGATCTCCATGCAGGCATTGACAGCACGATCGAACTCTTAGACCACGCCTTAGAAGAACGCTCATTCCGACCAGCGATTGCGATCGAGCGAGTCTATGGCGAATTACCCCTCGTTGAGTGTTATGCACGCCAGCTCAATCAAGTTTTTATGCATTTACTCATGAACTCGATCGACTCCCTCGACGAGACCATGAAAAAACACTATCAACGCATTCACGGAAAACCGGCAGACTCAGCCCCGAGCACCCCAACCACCGCTCCCGTCATTTTGGGGGCGGAGCCAGGAACCGAAATTGACCTTAGCAATTCAGAACCCATTGATGGAGAAAGCCATCGTTCACCGGTCTTGAAAACCTCCACTGACCTACCCGCAAAGGCCCCCCGAAATTCCGGTCAACCAACGAGCCAATCAAAGCTGGAAAATGCGGGTATTGGCAACCTAAATTCTGAAAACGCTAGCACGAGCAATAATGCCAATAACACTAACAATAATCGGCGAAATCGAGGGGCTTCCTTTGCAGAGCAACTGAGATCCAAATTGCAAACCTTTGATGCTAATGGTTCAGGATTTGAGGCGGCTAAAGCTCCATTACAACCCACCATCACAATTCGTACCAAAGTGGATTTAAACCGCTGGGTTTTGATTTCCATTGCTGACAATGGCTTAGGCATTGACAAACAAGTTCAATCGCGATTATTCGACCCCTTTTTCACAACCAAACCCGTTGGGCAAGGCGCTGGACTAGGGTTATTTATTAGCCATCAAATTATTACGCAGCATGGTGGACAACTTCGCTGCATCTCTGAGCCGGATCAAGGTAGTGAATTTATTATTTTGTTGCCCCTGAAGCAGATTCGCGAAACCAAACCCCAGGAGGAGTTAGCGATGAAGTTGCGATTTAACCAGCTTCAGCGGGGCTTGAGTCATAGTCACGATCGATCGCCCCATTTGGCTTCGGCTCCGGTAGTTTCTGGCACCGAGGAAGAAGCGTCCAAAGGTTAATCACGCCACGGGAACTCTGTCCCTATGTAGTCCGCCACCGGGGGCAAGTTGGTACAAGGTGGCTCAATTCGGCCGAGCGTAATCGGCCTAGCGCGATCGCTCTAGCGCAATCGTTGGGCGATCGGGTCAAAACACAAACGACCAGCCCCCCAGGCCACCACCAGCGCACCAACGGAGACAGCCAGCGCCGCCGCCACCATCACCAAGAGCTGCACCGACACGGCCATCAACGGATCCATGCCTGCCAGCAGGGCCCCACTCACCAGACCTGGCAAAGTGAATAGTCCCGCACTGGTGAAACCGTTCAAGGTGGGCACAAGGGCCGATCGCAGGGCGGCGCGACGATGGGGGGCGATCGCCTGTTGGGCCGTGGCCCCCAAACTCAATCGCTGTTCAATATCGTTGCGGTGCGATCGGGCCGCCATCATCACCTGTTCCCCCGCGATCGCCGCCCCATTGGCCGCCGCCCCCAACACCACAGCCCCCACGGGAACCCAAACCCGAGGCTCAAACCACTGCCCCGGCCGCAGCACCAACAGCACCACCGGCACACTGGCCAACAGTCCGGCTCCCAACAGCCCGCCCAACAGCCAGGGCAAGAGTTGGGGCCATCGTTGCCCCATCTGTTGGTGGGCAGAAACCACCGCCAGCCCCCACAATCCCCCCAGGGCGATCGCCAGGCTGCCCGGAGACGGAGCCGCCAAAACCAAAGCCAACAAGCTGCCCACCGCCGTGAGTTGCAACAGGGCCCGCCCGATCGCCCGGCCCCAAGCCCGCGTCAGCCCCAAGCCTTGACTGGCACAGAGGCCCACTGTCCCCAACGCCAATCCTCCCAGCCACAACAAATCCACTGGTTCCATGAAAGAACCCAACTCAAAAAGACCTTAACGCCATCCTAAATCACGCATTAATTACGTATTTCTCCACAATCCCTTCGCCATTACCACGTTGCCACCCTGTTGGGGCTGCGTAGTTGATCTGAAATTAATCTGAAATTGATGTGCAATTAATACACCATTAATGCGTCATCAATGCGTCATCTAACGATCCTGATGCACCATTGCTACAAAATAAATCTGCAATTATCATGTCGTTAACCTAGGATTAATTGAGCCTCCAAGTTAGATTTTCTTGAATAATTGATCGCAGTTATTGATTGCAATGATTAATTGTAATGTTTTATTTCATTTCAAAAAGTTTTGAACATTTCTTCTATTGAAAACTACATGAATAATTTTATGGATCTTGAGAACAATCTTGAGATTTAGTTGAAAAACCTCAAGAAAGTCACACTGACTACCCATTTCTTGAACAAGATTTTTGTCATGATTTCAGAATTTTTCATTCCTTAAGTGATCCGGATTGAATTTGGAAGAGCCAGATTTAATTACAGAATTAGAATCCAGAAACTTTTTAGATTAATTTCCTCGTAAATTGACTATCTTAGAATTACTCAAGTAGAGAACATTGATGCGAGATGGCTCCATCAGCCATTGGGCTTAGTGATCGTTGCTATTGCCCAAAGAGGCGACCACAGGGCATTTCTCATCTTTTTGGCGATTCTCTTTTGATGTTTTTGTCAATGCCCTTGGCCCTATTGAGTGTTGGCTACCAGGAAAGAAGGCATTTTTCGGCGGCTTTGGGTTGGGTGAGTGATTTCAAAATAATTCTCATTCCCTGGCCCCATTGAGAAAACCTCTCGTCAGGACGAGTTAGCGCACTGTTTCACTTTGACCCCGCATCTGCCGGAATCAAGTTCTGGATTAGTTGGCTGCCATTAAGCTTTCACTGCCGGAATGACCCCAGTCGTCAACGCCTCAAACAACGGTCAAATGTGTCATGACAATCTGAATAGTGTGGCTGAATTTGGTGATTGAGGTTGAACCGTTTATCCGTTACAGGCTGCCTGAATTTACGCAAATCTACGTCGAATTTGGGAGTTTCTGCCATCCCCTAGAACGCTGCCTGCCAGCGTACCGATCATGAGTGGCTCGTTTGCGCAATCACTGCAATGGACCTTGACAGCGGAGGGCTGTCAACAGGTGCGATCGCTGCTCTGGCAGTCAACGTTGGATTGTCTCCAGGAATTAGGGAATTTGCCGGAATCCGGGGCGATCGCCACAGAGGGGGACGCGACGATCGGGAAGCGACAGCAGCCCGCTTTTGCCCTGGTGACGGGGCCGGGGCTGGCTTGGTTGTTGACCATGGAGCGATCGAGCGAGGGCGAGACCCCAACCGGGATGGCAACGGAAGCGCCGGAATCATCGATGCGACGGGGGCGGGGCCGAGGCCACAAGGCCAATGGCCGCGGGCCGATCGAGGATCCAGCGGCCACCACTCACCAAACCCTACGCCAGGGTTTAGATCAAACCACGCTCCATCCGGGGATCTATCACCTGCGGCTGACGGACGATCGGCGGGCCATTCAGGCGCTGATGAAAGAACGGGGACTGTTGAAAGTGCCCCAGGGCTGGCATAAGGCCAATGCATCGCTGCAATCGGCAGTGTTGGTGCGGTGGCTGGCCACTTGGACGCAGACTCTGGCGGCTCCTTTGTTGACCCCGGCCCCGGCCCCTCGGCCCTCCCCAACCCGATTGGAGGGCGATCGCCACCTGATTGATTTGCTGGTGGGGATTGTTCAGGAACAGGAATTGCCCGTGGTGATTGACCGCGCCTTGCAAACTCTCTGTCAAGGCTTGCGGGTCGATCGAGCGTTGATCTACCAATTTCAGGCGCGGTTACAGTCCATTCGGCTCTGGCGACAGGCGGATCAGGCGGCGGGGCTGCCCTCCC
This sequence comes from Limnothrix sp. PR1529, assembly GCF_002742025.1. Taxonomy (NCBI): domain Bacteria; kingdom Bacillati; phylum Cyanobacteriota; class Cyanophyceae; order Pseudanabaenales; family Pseudanabaenaceae; genus Limnothrix; species Limnothrix sp. PR1529. The sequence continues at coordinate 2,204 of NZ_LIRO01000038.1, read as the reverse complement.
CTTGGGACGATCCGAACTGGCAAATGACTCGCGATTGCGTGACCTATGAAGCGCGTTTGGACGACCAGGTGGGTTCGGTGCTCTATGAGGGGGCCGATCGCTGCTTTGTGGATGACTTTGAACCCCAATGGCGATCGCAGGAACAGGAAACTTGGATCGTGAACGATGGGGGGCGCGATCGGGCGGCACGGGCCCAACTGGCCGTACCAATTTTGGCTCCCATGCGCGGATCGGTGGGGTTATGGGGATTTTTGGTGCTCCATCAGTGCGATCAAGCCCGGCTTTGGACTCCCGAAGAAGTGAGCCTGGCCCAACAGATTGCCCAGGGCTTGGCCGTGGCCGTGCGGGCAGCTCACCTAGATGCCACCTTGCAGCAGCAGCAACAAACCCTCGGTCAGCAAATCAGCACCCAAACCAGGGTTTTGCAGGAAGCCCTGCTGGCCGCCAAATCGGCGGCCCGGGCCAAGAGTGAATTTTTAGCCACCATCAGCCACGAGCTGCGCACCCCCTTAACCTGCGTGATTGGCCTGTCGGCTACCCTGTTGCGCTGGTCTTTCGGGCAACTGAACCAAAAACAGCGCGACTATCTGCAAACCATCCACGACAGCGGCGAGCATTTGCTGAAGCTAATTGAAGACTTGCTGGAAATGTCGCAGGTGGAAGCCGGGCGCACCGTCTTGAACGTCAGCGATTTTTCAATTACCCAACTGGTGTACTCGGTGGTGAATGGCGAGCGGCCCCACGCCATTGAGCGCGGCATTGAACTGTTGTTGGAAGTGCAAATTTTGACCAAAGACGATCGCTTTTCGGCCGATTGTCATCGCGTGCGGCAAATTCTTAGCAATTTATTGGGCAATGCAATCAAGTTCACACCCGAAGGTGGCCAAGCGATCGTCCGAGTTTGGCGCGAACAAGACCTGTTGATGTTGCAGGTGGAAGACACTGGCATCGGCATCCCTGAAGATTGGATCCCGCAACTTTTTGAGATGTTTCACCAGTTCGATCCGTCCTACGGGCGGGTTTACGACGGCTTGGGTTTGGGCTTGGCCCTGACCAAGCAGTTAGTGGATCTGCACAAGGGCTGGATTGAGGTGGATTCTTTGCCCGATCGGGGATCGACTTTCACGGTGGGAATTCCCTCCCAAGCCCCCGCCGCCGAGCAACCCACCGCTCCCAACGGAGAAGAACCGGTGGATTGGCGACCGTCAGGCTCGGTGATTCTGATCGATGCCCAAGAGGAGCGGGCGATCGCCGTTTGTGAGCTGCTGATGGCGGCCGGCTACCAAGTGGTTTGGACTCCAGACGGGGCGATCGCCCTCTCCCAGCTAGACGTGTTGCAACCCCAGGTGGTGATTGTCAGTTTGCGGCTGCCGGGCATGGATGGCTGGGAAGTGGTGGCCGGATTGCGCCGCCAAGCGCCCCGAGTGCAAGTGCTGCTGTTGGGCGATCGCGCCGAGGCCTCACCGATTTTGGTCGATCATCCCAACCTGACCGTGGATGTGGTGCTGGGGGAAAAATTTGACCCGGAACGGCTTTTGCACGAGGTGAACACCCTGTCCCAAGCCGCCGCCCGCGCCATGCGCATGAACAGCCAAGCCACGGGCGTGATGACCCGTGCCCGATCGCCCCTCGCCGATCGCTCAAACGAGCGATAACCGACGATTGAGCGTGGCCCAACCGATCGGGGATTATCGTTGCTTCGGGATGGGTGGCGGTCAATCGACAAACCGTAGGGTGAGTGGGAGAACGTTTTCGGGGTAACGGTTTGGTTGGCTTGTCTCCCACGCACCATCGATCGCCCCTCGGGATCACGAGTCGGTTTGGCTGCGGCAATGGCAGCGGTGCGTAGGGCACAAACCCAAT
>NZ_LIRO01000038.1:0-181 GCF_002742025.1 Limnothrix sp. PR1529 | reverse complement strand
CCAAGATTTCTCCCATGCACCCTACGGCCCATCATGGACAATTAACGCCTTTACAAATCGCAAAAAACCGCTAGAACTGTGGCCTGCTACAGTTCACAAGTCTCGATGCGAGAGAAGAGACCACGCACGAAGCAACCCAAACCCAACCCCAAACCAAAAACCCTGTCTCTTATACACATCT
>NZ_LIRO01000017.1:0-31387 GCF_002742025.1 Limnothrix sp. PR1529 | reverse complement strand
GGTGAGTTATTTCAACTGGATTTGGCAGCCTAGTCGTTTCCAGGCCGCGGCTGCTGAACGAGCGGGATTAGCGACTAGGGCATGGACTTGGCATGACATTGCTACCTATCCCACATTAATCTGATTCACTACCGGGACGATTGACAACTCAAACAACCGCTGCGATTTTCCCAAAGCAGGGCAGGATTCACGAAAAAATCTTGCCATCTGGGGCCCCCAATTGCGGTGAGTTCAGGCCCAGCGCGATCGCCCATCTGGGTCAAGGCAACGGCCCGCAAAAGATCCTTCGATCGGGGACTAAGGGCGATCGCCACGCTGTTGAATTCTACAGTGGGAATGGGCTGGGATCGATCGAGCCGGCCAAGGGGTCTGGCAACCTTGAATCTTCCTAAATAATGAAATTACTGTCTTGGCCTTTAGCCGCCTGCCAACTGCGGGCATCAAAGTAAAGATCCTCTAGGGAAATTCGATCGAGCGCGTCACCAATTTTCTGAGCCAGCCGCTTCCAGAGCGATCGCATTACCCAATCTTCTGCCAAATCTGCACCCATCTCTTGCCCCAGCGCAGCGGTGAATGATTCGCCCACCGCCCGCAGAATTTCTCCCAAAAAAATTTCCTTAGGGTCGCGGGCCAGTTGATAGCCACCTCGAGTGCCCCGCAGCGACTCCACCAGCCCCGCCCGCCGCAGCTCAATGAGCAATTTTTCCAGATAGGGCATTGGAATATTTTGGCGCTGGGCAATGGCGCGGACAGGACAAGGGCCAAGACCGCGTTGCAAGGCGAGATCCAGCATCGCCTTGATGCTGTAGCGTCCGCGAGCGGTTAGCTTCATGGCTGGAACCATGACTCCCGATCGCACCGTTTTGCTCCCAGAACCGGTGCTAAATCGCCCCCAGTGCGCCGTTCTTGTGCCGCGAAGATTATCAAGATCATTCCTCAAGTTTGCTGCCGACCACGGTGCTTCGATGGTGCAAGAACGCCAGCATCGCCATCTGATCTTGCAAAATTCTGATGGTTAATCCCTCCTCAGACGAGAATAGGGATGTTTGGAGATCCTGTCAGCAGATTCACTGAATCAGACAATCATTGATTTTTTGAAAAAACCACTAGCGATTTAACACAAATCGTGTACCATGATGGAGCCTGATGCTAGCATGAAATTACCTTCTTGAAGTTTAAAAACACCGTTCGGCTTGGTTGGTGGAACTCATCTCCCCAATCTTCCGATTCAAGCAACTTGTCCCAGGGAATCTTTTGGGAATCGCTGGGATGTTCAAAGGCGTTTGCTGGCAAGAAGGAAGCTGTGGATCGGAACAATTCCGATTTGCAGCCATTGCCGCGATCATCTTCGCCTTTCGCCTGAGATCCGGCAAACGCTGTATCAGTGAATTCATTCATTACTCTCTAGATTGACCAGCCTGTTGGATTAAAACAGCAATGAGCAAGCGCAAAAAGACCGACCCGCAACCCCTGACCGGTGCCCAACTACTGGAAAAGGTCAAGGAACTGGAAAACGCCAGCAAGGAAGAAAAGGCGCGGGCCTGTGGTTACTACACCACGACCAAGGATGGCGTTGATCGCGTCAACATGATGAAGTTCTATAACGCGTTGATTGACGCGGAAGGGATTGAACTCGATAACAAAGCAAAGCCCAATGGTCGGGGTGGCCGCAGTGCAAGTTATCGGATTACGGTGCAGTCGAATGGCAATTTGTTGATTGGCTCGGCTTACACCAAGCAAATGGATCTGAAGCCGGGTGATGAGTTTGAAATTACCCTGGGCCGTAAGCATATTCACCTGAAACAGGTGGAAGGCAACTAAGCTCGAATCTGGTGGTTTCGGCTCATCGTGATCGTGACGATTTCCATTGAGCATTGCGTGATCATGCAGTGCGCACGATCTGATTGCATGGTCAATGGGTGACCAATCAGTGATCAATCGGTGATCAGGAATGCTGACTGACAAGGGGCCAAGGCCCCTTGTTTTGTTTTGTGGGTGTTTGGCTGTGGAGCGATCGGGTTTTGAAGCTGGTGGCTGGTGACGGATTAGCTCTTTCGTTTCTCACATCGAGTGAACCAGGCGTGCGGCTCTGTGCCCACTGGTCAATCCTCTGGCGGATTCTATGGCGTGGAAATCGCTAGGTTCCAGCTTGGGCGATCGGGCAGGGGGTGCATTCCTGTTGGCGACGCTGCACGGCGGATTCATAGAAGGTTTCCAGGGCCCGCACACCGTGAATTTGGTTAAATACGCGGGCCGATCGCTGGGCGATTTCTAAGCGAAGATTTTGTCGCCAAGCCCGATCGCACCCTAACCCGATCGCCAAATCACAGTAGTCTTCGGGGGTTTGGGCAATGGTTTCCGTCAGCCCCAATTCCGTGAGGATGGCAGCGGCATGGCGACCGCGCATCAAGGCTCCGGGGAGGGTGACGACGGGGAGACCAGCGGCGATCGCCTCCAGGGCACTGTTGCAACCGGACCAGTCGATCGAGTCGAGGAACACATCGGCCAGTTGGTTCAGTTGCCAAAATTGCGTTTGGGATTGGGGCGGCAGGATTGTGCAGTGGTCGGCAAAAGCGAGGCCGGCGGCCGCAAAGGCGGCCGCGAGGCGCTGGGCAAAGGGCGGGGCCGCTTCTGGAAAAGGGCTGGCCAGGAAAACGAGGCGCGCTCGGGGAACCGCTTGGGCAATTTCCACCCAGAGCCGATCGGCTTGGGGCAAATACTTATACAACGATTGGCAACAGAGATAAACCACTTCGTCGTCAGCCAGGCCCAATTGGGCCCGATCGAGCTGAGGCTGGGGGGCGATCGGGGGGCGCTCGTAGGCGATGCCCAATCCCGGTAAACAGATCAGGGTTTCGCTGTAGTGGGTTTCGGCTTGGGGCGGTTCCATCCGATCGCTTGAGAGGTAATAGTCCACCGTGGGCAGACCGGTGGTGACCGGATGGCCCCAGGTGGCACATTGGACAGGTGCAAACCGCCAACCCCCAATCAGATACATCACCGAATCCATACCCACATCTAGCATCACCGCCACATCGAGCTGATCTTGCCAGGCGGCCCGACAAAAGGCGGCATAGCGCTGGGGATTGAAGTCGTTGCCCGTTTCCCAAAAGGCAAATCGATCGCTCAGGCGGCGGGCTTCGTCTGTGGTGGCATCCCAGCGATTACCGGCATAGTAGCTATAGATTTCCAGTCGATCGCGATCGGCGTGGCGCAACCAACCCAGGTGGGTTTTCATCACGGAATGGTGATAAAAATGGCTGCTGAAATAGCCAATCCGCAATCGATCGCCTGAGGATCGCTCACGGGGCCGGCGGGGTTGCAAGGGGGCTAAATCAGGAAAAACCGTGGCTAAGGTTTGGCACACCCAAGCGCCATATTGTGCTTGCAAGGCCCGATCATCCTGGCCTTGGTAGTTCAGATAGAACGGAACCCGCAGGGCGATCGCCTGGAGCGCCAACTGCATCAGGGCCGGGTGCGATCGCGTGAGGCCGATCAGTCGATCCAATCCTTGGGCATAGTTCGATCGCGCCTGCCAGAGGGCGGCCTCGGTTTCATAAATCGATGGCAGCTTCAACCACCCATCAAAGGCCGCCAGGGCCCCCGCATACCAAGTTTCTCGTTGGGGTTCCAAGGCCAAGGCTTTGCACCAGGCCTCGATCGCCCCGGCCACCTGGCCCGACTGCCGCAACAGTTCTCCCAAGGCCGCGTAGGGTTCGGCGGCCATCGGATTGGTCAAAATTTGCGATCGCCAATGGGCCCGATCGACCCCCATGGATCCCGGAGCAGCCGACGGATCAAAATTGGACGGTGGGGATGGGGTGGGCGAATCCATAACCATCAACGGGAACCAAAGGGGCGATCGCTGCAAAACAACCATGCCCCGATCGGGCGGCAGGCGCAATAGGCGTTCCAGGTCATGGCCCAAGATTTCAGCCCAATCAGCCTCAACCCAATACCGAAGAAATTGCCCAAATCATCACCCAGAAAACACATCACCCAGAAAACACCCAAAAATCATCAAAACATCGTCAAAAAAACCGCCAGATGTCTAGCATCCGGCGGCTTGTCGTTTGAAGTGCCATTAATCGGGAGAACCCATATCCCGATTTTGGTTTCTCAATCTTGTCCAGGCTGACCTAGGGTTCAAGGGTCGGAGCCAAGGACACCGCCCGATCGACCACCGGAGCCTTAGCCGTTGCCGCCGGTAACTTCAGCGAAGCTTGCAGCATCGGCGATTGGGTCACGGCATCATTGGCAATCGCAAACAGCGGATTCGACAAAATCCCCGCCAACGATGTGGCAATCACCGACAACACCAAGCCCACTTGCAAAGGACGCATCCCCGGGAGTTTCCAGCTAATGGCCGGGTAGTTCTTCACCGAATCGGACATTTCGTGCGGTTCCTTCACCACCATCATCTTCACCACACGAATGTAGTAGTAGATGGAAACCACGCTGGTGACCAAGCCCAACAGCACCAGGGTATACAGGCCCGCTTGCCAGCCCACCCAGAACAGGTAGATCTTGCCGAAGAAGCCAGCCAGAGGCGGAATGCCACCCAGGGACAGCAGCGACACACTCAGACCCAAGGTCAACAGGGGATCTTTTTGGTAAAGCCCCGAGTATTCACTGATCTCATCCGTGCCCGTGCGCAGGGAGAACAGAATCACGCAGGCGAAACCGCCCAGGTTCATGAACAAATAAACCAACAGGTAAAACACCATGCTGGCGTAGCCGTCGGCCGTGTTGGCCAACAGCCCGATCGTCACGAAGCCGGCCTGCCCGATCGAGGAATAAGCCAGCATCCGCTTCATGCTGGTTTGGGCCAGGGCCACCACGTTCCCCAGCACCATACTCAGAATGGCCAGGGCCGTGAACACAAAGTGCCATTGTTCCGACACCAGCGGGAACGCCGTCACCAACAGGCGAATGGCCAGGGCGAACCCAGCCGCCTTGGAACCCACGGACAAAAAGGCCACCACCGGAGTGGGCGAGCCTTCGTACACGTCGGGAGTCCATTGGTGGAAGGGCACAGCCGAAATCTTGAAGGCAATTCCCGCGATCGCGAAGACCAGCGCCACCACAATCCCAATTTGGGGCGTGGTGGGGTTGCTGGCAATTCCGGCAGCGATTTCGCCCAAGCGGGTGTGGCCGCCCGAGAGGCCATAGAGCAACGAAGCGCCGTAGAGGAAGATGGCAGAGCTAGAAGCCCCAATCAGCAAATATTTGAGAGCCGCTTCGTTGGAGCGCGGATCCCGCTTCATGTATCCCGTCAACAAGTAGGACGCGATACTGAGGGTTTCCAACGCCACAAAAATCATCACCAACTCGTCAGCGCCCGACAGGAACATCCCGCCAACCGTTGCCGTGAGCAAAATGACGATGAATTCGCCCAGGGCCGTGCCGGTGGATTCCACATAGGCGATCGACATCAAGATTGTGATTGCCGACGACAGGGCGACGATTCCCCGAAAAACACTGCCCAGGGTGTCGTTGCTGAAGCCGCCCAGGAAGGAAACCGGGTCTTCCGGGTTCCACTGGAGCCACAGGGCCACCACGGATCCCAACAGACCGGCCACGGCCACATAAGGAGTCCAGCGCGATGCGGCCCGCCCGGACACGAGATCGATTAACAAGACTGCCAGGAGGGTCAAAATGACAATACCTTCTGGCAGGATTGCCCAAGCGTTGAGCTGTGAGGCAACGGTTGAGAAGTCCATAGGGAATTAAATCCGTTGAGCGCTTGAAACAATTGCCATTTCTAGGTTGCAGGGAAATGCGGCCTGCGTTCGGTTAACCATTTTAGGGGTTGGCGTGTGGATCGCTACGCGATCGCGCTGGATAGGCGATAACAATCCCCAAATGCCCCGATAACTAGCCAGTAATCGATCGCCCTTGGAGCATCACCCGATCGCCACCCGATCGCCCGGTTTGTGTATCTGAAAAACGGCCTTGGGTAGCCTCAAATGGCTTCAAGGGCTGCTGAAATTGCCTCAAGTTGCCCAGGTCTCTCCGCAATCTCCCCGCCATATCTCCACAAAAATCCCCAAAACTGCTCCCTATCTTCAGCATCTTCCCAGTCTTTAAGCAAATTGCAGCCGCAACAAGGAGAGGTCATCCTCAAAATAGCTGCGACCACTGTTAAAGTCCTGCACCCGATTCACGATTTGCTCCACGGCTCCCCGCTCAGGAACCGCCCAACATTCCCGCAACACTTCCACGAAGGGATCCAGCCCCCAAACAGTACCATCGGGCATTCCCAGTTCGTAAATGCCATCGCTGAAGATGTAGAGCGTGCTGCCGGGTGGGACTTCGCAAAAGGCCTCGCTATATTTCGCTTCCGCAAACATGCCAACGGGCAGCCCCACCGTTCGGAGGCGTTGAGCCGTTGGTAACGATTCTTTGCTGGGCGAGAGCAAAATTCCGGGCGGGTGGCCAGCGCTGGCATAGGCCAGGCTCCGGGTGCGGCGGCTGTAGACTCCATACCAAGCGGTGAAGTATTTGTCGTTGCGATCGTTCATTTGAAACGCGCCATTCAGGGCCCGCAACACCTCGCTGGGGCTGCCATAGTCTTGGATCGGGAGCGATCGGGAGCGCAGCAAATTCAACACTGACAACGAGGGCAGCGCCGCCTTCAGGCCATGGCCCGCCGCATCCACCAGATAAACCACGAGTCGATCGTCATCGAGCCAATAAAAATCGAAGCAGTCACCCCCCAAGCGGCTGGATGGTTCAAATTTGGCCGAAATACCCACCGCGCCGTCCATGGGTGCGGGTAGCAGGGTTTTGACGTAATCGGCCGCTTCGGCCATTTCCTCTTCTAACAGCCGCTTTTGTTCCTTCAAGTCCTGATTCAGTTGATGTAGCCGCAGACCCGCTCGCACCCGGGCCTTCAGTTCGTTCATCTCGATCGGCTTGGACAGGAAGTCATCGGCTCCGGCATCCAACCCCCTGACCCGATCGTCCACGGAGCCAAGGGAGGTCAACAAAATGAAGAACGTGGAGGATAAATTGGCCTCCAGCTTGACCCGCCGACAAACCTCAATGCCGTCCATCTTCGGCATCATCCAATCGCAAATGATCAGAGCGGGCTGCTGACTACAGGCCAACTCCAAACCAGCAACACCATCTTCTGCAACCAACACCTCATAGCCCTGTTTGGTCAGGGTACGCTCTAGCAGGCGGCGGATGGTGGGATCGTCATCGATAATCAGCAGACGGAACATAGGTCAAGGCAGTGGTGGCAAGATGGAACAAGAGGAGCAACCCAAGTGTTGGTCAATTCAGGCGTGATGTCTGAGGCATGATGTCTTAAGCGTAATGTCGGCGTAAGATGCAGCCGTTGCACTGAAATGAACCGAGTGAATGAAAGAAGCCAGATGAAATGCACCGGATGAAATACGCTGTATCGCGTAAATCAAATGGGGCAAATGGGGCAAATGGGGTCAATCGAATGGGGTCAATCAAATGACATCAGGCGAACCAAATTGAGCCGATGACAACGGGATCGCGCCGAGTCCGATCGGCCCTTGATGTAGATGAGCACCGAGCGTGGGCACCCGGGATGAGCGTCGATGGGGATTGCCGCCATTCCAGTCGAATAGTCCGGAAGGGTTGAGCCATCCTCCGAAGCAAGTTAGCCTGGGGAGTAATGCGTGATCCTTCACGAATGGTCCCTGGGATTGGCGGCTGAGGGTTGAGTTGGCTGGGCCTGGGCCACAACGTGCAACGGGTTGCGATCGCGCCCCGAAACGGACGAGTCTCGGTCACGGGAATTCCGCCCTGGCTGGAGTAGGAATCGTGAGCTATCAGTGGAGTACCTGGAATGGTACGGACTACGGCTGATTTTGGCACAATGCCTGGGATGGCGTGGCTAAAATTCAGGGTTGAGACTGAAGGCTTGAGAAATTCCGAACGCTTTGCTTGAACGCGCCGCAGAGGTTGGATGCTTTGAATCCCAGCGTAAACCAAACGATTCGACTTCGCATTGCTAGCGATTTGGCGGTGCTCGATCGCGTTTTAAACTGGTTTGACACGCTCGATCGCCCCCATGTGCCTCGTACTGTGTGGCTCCAATGCCTCTCGGTGCTGGCGGAGGTTTTCACGAATGCGGTGCGCCATGCCCATCGCCAACACCCTTGCGACACCCCGATCGAGCTGGAGGCAGAACTCACGGCCACGGCCTTGACCTTGCGCCTTTGGGATCATGGGGAACCGTTTGACTTGCGACAGGCGGTGTTGGAACGGGGCCAAACTCCCGAACCCCCGGAAACTCTTGATATTGAACAGCTCAGCGGTGGCGGACGGGGCTTGACCATTCTGAATCGGGTGGCCGATCGCCTGAGCTATGATCCCCAGCCGGATGGTCGCAACTTGTTGGAATTTGTGAAATATTTTGAACCGGTGCTCCCGATCGCGGATTGAGTCAAACCTCGCCGCCAAACTCAATCGCCTCGTACAGATCCGCAAGCGGCAATTCCACTGACACCGCATCCAACAACACCCGATCGCTCAATTGCCCATATTCACTGAACAGCCACTGCTGATCCCCTGTTCGGGCATAGAGTTCCACATGGGGCTGATATTGATCAATTAACAAATAGTTTTGCAAGCTTGTGATCGTCCGGTAGGCGGCGAATTTTTCAGTGCGATCGTAAGTCGCTGTTGATTTGGAAAGTACCTCAGCAATCAGGATCGGATTCATTACTGTATCAGTGCGATCGGGCTTCCGCTCAATGGGCCGCCGCGCCACCATCACATCAGGATAGGTATATAAATTCGGCTCCGGAATCCACAGCCGCTGATCTGCCAATGCCAGATCATAGGCTTGCCCTCGCAAGGCAAATTTCAGAATCGTAATCAAATTAATCGCAATGAAATTATGCTCCGGTGTACCCCCTGTCATTGGAACAACTACCCCATTACGATATTCATTTCGAGTTTCAGCCAGAACTTCTTGGGCTAAATAATCATCAGCGGTAATGATTGCAGGTTCCGGTAATAGGGCGATCGGCATCATTCACTAAAACTCCAGCGCTTCATAGAGGTCAGAGAGATTTACTGTTACCGCAAGTTGATCGAACAACACCCGATCGCTCAATTGCCCATATTCACTGAACAGCCACTGCTGATCCCCCGTTCGGGCATAGAGTTCCACATGGGGCTGATATTGATCAATTAACAAATAGTTTTGCAGACTTGTGATCGTCCGGTAGGCGGCGAATTTTTCAGTGCGATCGTAAGCTGCTGTTGATTTGGAAAGTACCTCAGCAATCAGGATCGGATTCATTACCGTATCGGTGCGATCGGGCTTCCGCTCGATGGGCCGCCGCGCCACCATCACATCAGGATAGGTATATAAATTTGGCTCCGGAATCCACAGCCGCTGATCTGCCACAAAAATACTGTATCCCTGACCTTTTAAAGCGGTTCTGAGCAGAGCATTCAAGACACTCGCAATTTCGTTATGCTCCGGTGTACCCCCCGTCATTGGAACAACTACCCCATTACGATATTCATTTCGAGTTTCAGCCAAAACTTCTTGGGCTAAATAATTATCAGCGGTAATGATTGCAGGTTCCGGTAATAGGGCGATCGACATGGCAAACCTCCTAGAAGATTGCTGGGGGCATTGACCCAATGACCTCAATCGAGTTGTTTGCTCCAAACCCAAAAGAGGGAGAGCAGATTTCCCTCTTCATTTATTTTATGGTGCAAATTTGGGCAAGCGATCGCGCTGAGTCTTTAGGAGTCGATCGCGCATGATTCTGACGACTGCAACCGGCGCGATCGCATTCCGATCAGTTAAGTGACTTATTACCTATCGCGATTTAGTCCCGTAATTTGTGCAGCTCTTAGGCAATTGCCCGTCAAGATTGCAGTTTTGTTACAACACCACGCCCAGGACTTGGGTTTGTGCGCCTCGGGCTTGGGTCACACCAATCACCCGATCGGACGCTTCAATGGTGGGACGGCGCAAACTAACCACAATGAACTGCGCTTCGGCGGCCTGTTGTTTTACCATTTTGGCCAGGCGCTCCACGTTCGACCCATCCAGGAACATATCCACCTCGTCAAAGGCATAGAACGGCGAGGGGCGGTAGCGCTGAAGGGCAAAAATGAAACTGAGGGCCGTCAAGGATTTTTCGCCGCCGGACATGGAAGCCAGCCGCTGCACCGGTTTGCCCTTGGGGTGGGCCACCAGGTTGAGGCCACTTTCTAAGGGGTTTTCGGGATCATCCAATTGCAAGCGGCCGTCGCCTTGGGATAGCTCAGCAAAGATGATTTGAAAGTTGCGATCGACCGCATCAAAGGCTTCATAAAATGCCTGTTGCCGTAGGGTGGTGAAATTTTCCACGCGCAACAGCAGTTCCGTTCGCTCCTGCTCGATCGTCGCCAGCTTTTCACTCAGTTGATTCAGCCGGCCTTGCACTTGATCGTATTCTTCCAGGGCCAGCATATTCACCGGCTCCAGACTTTCCAATCGGCGCTGTAAGGTGCGAATCGTTTGATCCAGTTGTTCGCGGTGGGCGGCCAATTCAGCGAGATCACTGGGCAGGGGTTCCGAGTCGGGCGGTAGATCGGGCCGATCGCCCTCAGCTCGGTTTTCCAACTCTTGCAATTCCGCTTGCTGTTGTTGTTGGGTTTCTTGGAGCCGATCGCGCTGAAATTCCAGGGTTTGGAGCGCTTGGCGTTGACGATTCAGCGCTGTTTCTTGGCGATCGCGCTGTTGTTTGGTTTCGCCAAGGGTGGTTTCCAAAGCCGCAATTTGCCCTTGTAGATTGGCGATCGCTTGATCCAATTCCGTTTGGGTTTGCTGAAGCTGTTGGAGCCGATCGCCCACTGTGGTGATTTGGTCTTGGGCTTGGGCGATTTGTTGCGCCAGTTGTTGGCGCTGTTGGCTGAGGCGATCGACTTCGCGGGTTTGATCGGCCTGCTGGGCTTGGGCCGATCGCAAACTGTCCGCCAATTGTGAGAGCACCGATTCCCGATCGCGGATTTCCGTTTGGGCCTCGCTCCATTGGCTGTGGGCGGGCGAGTCCTCCAGTTGGGCGATCGCCTGGCGCAGGTTGGCCAACTGGCGCTCGGCGGCCGGCAAGGCCCGATCGAGCTGGGCCAAGCGTTCCTGGCTGGTGGTCAGTTCCTGGGTCAGCCGATCGCGCTGTTGGGCCAGGCGATCGCGCTGGCCGGTGGTGGCCGTCAGGGCCGCTTGCAGTTGCTCCAGTTGCCGTTGGGCATCGCGGCGGGCCTGGCGCAAATCGTTCAGGGTTTGGGTGTGGCGCTGGCTGTCCAATTGAGCCTGGGCGATCGCCCCATCACAACGGCCCAACACCCGATCGATATCCCGCAGCCGATCGCGTAGTTCCGCCGCCGCCTTCGCCTCCTCCGTCAGTTCGCCCCCGCCAAACCGCAGGCCGCCCCGGGACTTTTGCATACTGCCGCCGGTCATCGCCCCGCTGGTTTCCAGCAACTCCCCATCCAGTGTCACGATCCGATGGCGACCCAGGAGCGATCGAGCCTGATCCAACCGCTCAAACACCACCGTCCCGCCAAACACATACTCAAAAATGTTCCGGTAGCGATCGTCAAAATCCACCAGGTTGACCGCGTAATCCAACCAACCCGCCACCGCCGCCCGACCCCGAGCCATGGCCGCCGACTCGCCGCCGCCACCGCGAATTTTGTTCAGGGGCAAGAAGGTGACACGCCCGGCCCGCTCCCGTTTCAGGATTTCGATCGCCGCCGCCGCCACCGAATCATCTTCCACCACCAAATGGCCCAGCCGCGCCCCGGCCGCAATCTCCAAGGCCACCTGATAGGGCGGTTCCACCTGCCCCAAATTGGCCACCAGGCCGCAAATGCCCGGTAAGTCACTTTGCAGCAACAATTGCACCCCAAACGTGCCTTGGGCTTCCCGCTGGGCCTGGGTTTGGGCTTCCAGTTTGTCCAGTTGCCGTTGCACTTGTCGCTGCTCATCCTGCAAGCGGCTGCGGGTTTTCTGTTGGAGCTGCAACTCCTGTTCGGCGGCGGCCAACTGCTCGGCGGCCGTTTGGATTTGGGGTTCCAGGCTGCGGGTTTGCCGATCGACCGTTTGGAATTCCCGATCGTGCTCATTGAGGCGATCGCCCGCCCGCTCCCATTCCGTGGCGATTTCCGCCAACTGGGTTTCGATTTGCTTCAGCCGCTCCTGCAAGGTGGCCCGCTCCGTGCGCTGGGGATCGATCGACGCTTGGATCGTCTCCAACTGGTGGCGCAAGTCCGTTTGCTGTTGCACCCAAGCCTGGGACGCTTCCGCCAACTCCGCCGCCTCGGCCCGGGCCCGGTTCAGGTTGGCCGCCGCCCGATCGTGGGCCTGTTGCAATTCCTCCAGGCGCTCTTGCAATTCCGGCCCGGTGGCGGCCAAAGCGGCCTCGGTGCGATCGACCTCCGCCACCTCCGCCGTTAACCGGGCGATCGTTTGTTGTTGGGTTTGCTGCTGGTGGGTCAGCTCCGTTTGTTGGCGTTGCACCTGATCCCGTTGGGCCCGGTGGGTGGCTAGCTCCGTTTGCAGAGCGATTTGTTCCGATTCCCCCAGGGATTTCACGGTTTGGTTCAGCCGCTCCAGTTCCGCCGCCTGGGTTTCGACTGTCGCCCGTTCCGCCACCAGGCGATCGGCTAACTGCGCCAAATCCTGTTCCCGCTGGGCGATCGATTGGCGCAGTTGCTCCACCTTCGACTGTTCCAGCAGCCAATCCACCACCGCCAAGCGCCCTTGCTGGCCCTGCATTTCCTGGCGAATTTGTTGATATTTCAGAGCCTTGGTGCGGTCTTTGGCCAGGCGATCACACTGAATTTGTAACTCCTGCTCCAAAATGCGGCAGCGATCTTCGCGCTCCTTCACCTCTTCGAGGGTTTGCTTGGTTTGGATAATTTTGCGATCGAAGTTGGCCACCCCCGCCAGCTCATCGACAATCTGCCGCCGCTCCCGGGGGTTCATGGAAATGATGCTGGTCACGTCCCCTTGCAGCACCACGTTGTAGCCCTCGGGGTAGATCCGCAGCTTCGAGAGGGATTGGTGCAACTCGCTGAGGGTGCAGGGTTCGCCGCCAATGTAGTAGTTGGAGGTGTAGGTTCCCTGTTGGGTGACGCGCAGTTTGCGGGTAACAGTCCATTCACTGAGGGGCTGGCCGTCAGCATCGCGCAAACCGGGCAAGTCTTCGGCAGCTTCGGCGGAAACGGTGGCCAGCAGGGCGGCTTCTTCGCTCAGATCAAAGGTGACAGTAACGGCGGCTTCTACGGTCGATCGCTTGCCTTTGCCTTGGCCCTTGCCCATTTGTCCCTGGTTCACCAAGTCGGGCAGGCGATCGGCCCGCATTCCTTTGGAGGAGGAGAGACCGAGGGCAAACAGCAGCGCATCGAGAATGTTGGATTTGCCGGAGCCGTTGGGGCCCGAAACCACGGTGAATCCGGGCAGCAAGGGAACTCGCGTCGTGCCGCCAAAGGATTTGAAGTTCGTGATTTCAACTTGCTTGATATACAACGGGCCGGCGACCGCTCACGGGGCGGGTTACAGGGACGAGGAAGACGGAAACAGCGTTCCACCGCGCTATCTTACCCAAAACTTTCGCGAAACGGCGATCGCACCGTCACTCTGCTGCTACATAATGCCCCTGTTGCGGGAGCCTTGTATTTTCTATTGAAGATGAAATCTTGACCAAACCTTCATATGGGTGATGGAGGTAAGATTCTACATAGTTGACAACTAAGCTATACAAGAAATTCCGTGACTCGTTTCAATGCCCCGTTTTCGGCGCGACATCGTGATAAGCACCACCAGATAAATGTTTTTCCGGACAGTGCAAGAACTGCCTTACTCCACCTTCTTTACGATTTGGAGGAGAAAGGATATGTATCAAGCTGGGCAGCAATTGCCCAAGAATTACGACGTATTGATCGGCAGTCACATATAATCTATAACCCGTCATCAGTTTCCTGTATTAAACGTGCTAGGGCTGATGCCAAGGCAATACTTGCTTCCTTGAGATGGGACAAAGCTTACGATTTCTGCGAGCGTCTTTACAGCCACTTATCACAAGATTCAGAATACTGGGTGGATAACAACTACTTTAATACACCAAAGAGTGATGTTCAAAAATATATTGCCAGTGAACTAGAGCAAATTTTCCTAGAAGAAGGCTTGGCTTGCGAATTTGTTGAGGGTCGCGTTCGTCGTCGGGGACGGAAACATACTGTAGATCAAACCACACGAGCGCAGGTTGTTCTTGGTGATGACCGATTGATTAATGCGCGAAAACACTATGCAAAGTCTTTACGGTTCTTCCGCCAAATTACCAATCCTGACTATGAGAACTGTGTTAAGGAAGCTGTGTGCGCCGTGGAGGCAGCCGGTAAGGCATTATTTCCTGCCGCAAAGGCGGCAACGCTAGGAGATTTAGTGAAATGGCTGTTGAGAACGAAGGACTATGAAGTTCCCCCGGCTCTAGCAAAAACAATTGAGCATCTGTACGCTTATCGTGGTGGTGGCGATGGTGTAAGTCATGGTGGTGCAACAGGTGGACCTGCTACGGTTGAAGTGGCAGAGTATGTTCTCAGTGTGTCAGCATCCCAAATCATTTACCTAGTAGATGTCGAGGCAAAAGGACATAAGACTATATCGCTTGGTAACTGAGCTGAGTAGGTTGGGTTGAGCTGGCGAAACCCAACGCGACCTATGAAGCATGAGTGGTGTTGGGTTTCGTGCCTCAACCCAACCTACGCGATCTATTCAAGTGGAGAATGAATTTATTGGCTTTGTAGGCTTTACTATAGAAATGCTTCCATTATTTATAAAAATCAAAGACAATGAAAATTTTTATCTATTCAATGAATTTAAATAGCCAGGAAACATTGCAGCATCCAGACATACAAAATGAGAATTAGAAGTGATAAAAAGATGGTAGGGTGGGCACTGCCCACCACTCCCCCACAAACAGAATCAACTTCAGGATCAGAGCTTATTACCTTGGGTGCGATCGCGTTGCTTTAGAGCAGCGGTGATTGGTGGGCATTGCCCACCCTACAGCTACTTGTTTGTCAGCATGAGCCTGATCAATTCCCTCGGGCCCAGCGTGAGTGTCCTGAGTCCGATCGTGGTGTTTTGGGTGAAGCACCCTCCCCGTTCTCGACATTCGCCCAGCGATCTATGAAGCATGAGTGGTGTTGGGTTTCGTGCCTCAACCCAACCTACGCAATCTACTGGTTTAGGAGGATTTGCTCGATCGGGCTGGGAGTCATAGATTGTGATTTATCTATAGGGAGAAATTCGCTGCCTGAGCCATTCTGTAAGCTGTTGTCGGGTTAGCCTACCAGCAGCTAAATCGAGAAAGGTTGACTCTGAATCATCAACTGACGCAACCACCTCATAACCATTAAGCACCAGGAAAACTTCCATGGCTGTGTAGGCAACTCGCTTATTGCCATCAATAAATGGATGATTCAGTGCCAGAAAAAATGCTAAAGCAGCCGCCTTATCGACCAATCCCTCATACAAATCAATGCCTGAAAAGGACTGTTGAGGTTGGGCCACGGCTGATTCTAGGGCTGCTTGATTCAGAATTCCTAAAGAGCCACCTGAGCGTGCAACGACTTGCTCATGAATTCGGATGATATCTTCAACCAACAGGAAACGCATTAGGCCAGGCGATCGAGCAACTCAGCATTCTTCTCTAAGACGTAATTGATCGCATGATCGAGATCAATTTCTGCTTGAATTGGCTTCGGTTCACAAGATCCTGATCGATCGCCAGCAGGTGTCAATCGCGCCTGGAGCTGTTGCAGTAGCACCAAGATCTGTTGTTGGATTGCCAAGGGCATTTGGCGAAGGATTACCAAGATTGATCGCTCCAGATCGGTTTGTTCCGTTTCAGGGGTCAGCATCACAGAATTGAGATAGCAATTTTCTGTAGTTTAGCAAGGCCGATCGCCCTGATCTTCAGAACACTGATCGCCCCCCAACGCAAAAATGATCATCAAAAAACCGGGGTCATCCCCCGGCTCTCGTGATCAAAGTTGTGTTTCAAAACTGGTTGCGTTTCAAAACTGATGACCTAGCAGCCTTCAGGCCCGCAGAAACTGTGCGCATACAGCACCTCCGCATCACAGATATAGATGATGCCTGCGTAATTCAGGAAGAACTCCACCGCCACGCGATCGGCGATCGCCTCAGCCAGGGTGCGAGTGTCGGTCAGCACCTCAAACTTGATATTCGCTTGGGTGTCGGAAACATTGGGCTGCCCAGACGATCGCACGTTGCGGCTGCCCTTGCCGCCCGTTTCCAACACCGTATACCCCTTGGCCCCGCACTCTTCAATGATCTTGGCCACCTTCTTCAGCAACACCTTCTCGGTGATGATGACAAGCTTTTTGGCTGGTTTAGCCATGTTGGTTACCTCTTTTGTCTACTACTCTAACGAGTCTGTCGGGCCGTGAGAAAGCGCCGACAGACCCCACCTGCTCGGGGCGACTAACCCCCGAGTGCTTGAGCCAGCCCGATAAAGAACGGAATGCACAGGCCGATCGCGATCGGTGTACCAACGGCCGTGGAAGCGCCAATGTAGGCGGAAGGGTTCGCCGACGGGATCCCGGCTCGCAAGGTGGGCGGGCCCGAAATATCTGAGCTGGAGGACGCAATGACCGCCAGAACAACCACGCCACCCAGGCTGAAGTTCATCGTGTAGTGAGCAATCATGCCCAGGCCAAAGGCAATCAGCCCATGGAGAAAGGGGGCCACCACACTGTAAACAACGTACCACTGAGCCACTTTGCGCAGTTCGCCAATCCGCGACCAAGCTTCCATCCCCATCACCAGCATCAGGATTGAAAGCAAACCCCGGAAAGCCGGATCGTAGAAGCTTTCGTAAACGCTTTCCGGCTTGGTGAGAATCCCCAAGGCCAAACCGAGCAACATGGCAGACAAAGCGGGCCCTTGCAGGCTTTCTTCGATAATCGGCCAGATTTTGACCTTACTATCACCCTGCTGCTGGTCGCGATATTCCTGACGGGTGCTGGGCTGCTCCTGAAAATCCGCAGCGGCGGCTTTGCTGCGCTTTTTCTGGTTGAGATAAATGTTGGCTACAACAATTGCCGTGACCAGCGCCGGAATATCCATGAAGGGATAAAGTGCGCCCGCCCATGCTTCATACCCAATCTTTTGTTCTTCGAGCAGGGTCAGGGCTGCCGCCATGGTGGAACCACTGACCGCCCCAAACAAGCCACCCGTCGCGATCGCATCAACGGTCTTGACCTTTGGTAGTTTGGCCAAGGTGTAGCGGGCGATGAAGACAACTAGAATCCCTACAGTTGCTGCAAATATAACCGGTAAAACCATTTCGGTCAGGTTGGAATTCCGGATTGCAATTCCACCGGTTAAACCGATTTTGGTGAGCAACATGAAGACGATGATTGTACAAATCGATTCTGGAATTACCAATTGGCTTCCGAGTGCTGCAATCACCATCCCCCCAATCAAAAAACCCAGTGTGGGGGACTGCAACTGAATAATGAAGTCCTTGACGAAAAGGGACAAGAAATCCACGGATACCTCCTAGTCCACTACATGAACTTTGAAAGTGTTAAAGAAATTCAGAGGGAGGCACTTCATTCCCATAGCACAGATGTTGCTCAAAAAATCTGTATCTAGGGTGTTCGGAAGGAGCCGATCTCCAGGCAGGTCTCGAAATAGTTGTGCTGAACTAATTTCTATAGACTTGTTCATCAGTTTTCTATAGATGGGTACGTGATGTAAATCCTTATGGCCACTGGACTGTCTTGGAAAACTGATTATGGGGTAAATCAGAACAAATATCGTGATGCTTGACTTTTAATGGCTTTGAATAATTGATGATTGGGACAATTAGAGCAGCTAATTGTTGGATCAATCCAGGCAAATATATTTTCGTTAGCTCGGGATGCATCAGGTAATTGTCAGGTAATTTTTTGTCTCATTTGACCCGCAGGTTCTTGACTTTAATGCCGGATTTTGCTGAATCGGCTAGTTTCCGGCGATGATTTTCCGCCTATGGAGGGCGAAACTGTGGCGTTGGGGCGGGTTGGGGGCAATGCCTCACGGGTGTGGTTCCCCGGAATTCATGCTAGGACTGAGGGGGTATGATTTTGGGGCAATGGCTGCCCGGTGTTTCCCGGAACGGCCGCGGCGGTTGAGGAGTATGTCAAAATGCTCTCTGGATTGCCGCAACCCGTTTTGCGCCGTATTTTGCAAGCCGGTTGATGGTTGGTTGCCCGCCATTAATCAGGCCCCTAGGGGAGGTGTGATGCATCCTGTTTCGATCGCGATCGCACCCTATTGCCCCTGATGCACCCCACTTGCTATGAACAAACTCATCGTTGACCTCGAAGGCCTCCGCGAACAGTTGAAAAGCGCTCGCCGTCCCCCCAAACCCAAGATGCTCGTCGTCGATGACGAGCCAGATAATCTCGACTTGCTCTATCGCACCTTCCGCCGAGATTTCAACGTGCTCAAGGCCGAAAGCGGGGCCCGAGCCTTGGAACTGTTGGCCGAGGAAGGGGAAGTGGCTGTCATCATTTCCGATCAACGGATGCCGGAGATGAAGGGAACGGAGTTTTTGAGTAAAACCGTGCCCCAGTTTCCAGACACTGTGCGGATTATTTTGACGGGCTTCACGGATGTGGAAGATCTGGTGGAGGCGATTAACTCAGGACAGGTGTATAAGTACATCACCAAGCCTTGGGATCCTGATGAGTTGAAAACCGTGGTGCAACGGGCAGCCGATAGTTACGATTCTTTGAAGAATCGTTCGATCGAGCTGGAACGGGCCCAGGCGCAGATGCAACTGTTGGCGGCAATTTTGGCCGCGGCCGACAGCGGCACGTTTGAGATTTGTGCGGAGCGGCTGGCGACGGCGTTTGTGGAACGGTTCGAGGCCGATCGCTGCACCATTCAGCTCGTGCAAGAAGCGCAACTGGGCAACTACAGCGGCCAAGTGGGAGCTGCTTCTCTGGTGGGTGATCCGCTCAGCCAACAGGCGATCGCTGAGAAAAAGCTGCAAGTGTGTTTGAATGCGGCGGCGAATGCGGATTTGGCCGGAACAGCATTCTATCAAGAAGGCGGGGTGGCAACCCATGTGGTGATTCCAGCCATCTATCGCGATGCGGTTGGGGCTTTGGTGTCGTTGCAGTTTGCCAATCCCATCACCCTGGAAGAAAGTGAAGCAACCCAAATGTATTTGGCGGTGCAGCAGGCGGCCTTTGTGCTGACCACACTGCCCTAGTAGCACGGCAAGCGGATTTTGAGCTGATTTCGATCGGTCAATTCAGATCAATTCAGATCAACTCAGGTCAATTCAAATAACTACTGCTGTTGCCAGATCGCTCGGCAACAAGGGGCTGGCGCATCTTGTTATAACGACTGACTCCGCAACATTAGCCCCATGAATCAAGGCAGCCGCGCTACTCGGTTGGGTTGTGAATTTTTGGGGAGATAGATTTTTGGAGGCTTGATCCCCTCTGGGGTGATTGTTAACGAACATGTCGATCGCTCGATCGCGATCGCGCCCGAACGGTACGCTAGACCGCGCCTGATCCCACCGGATGCTCGGGTTTGCTTCTCCCAGTTAGCGAGCAAAGTCCCACAAAAATTCCAACCGGATGCGCCCGATGGCGCTGAGGGGTGGCCAGATTGGCTCGATCGTCCGCCAACTGCCGATCTAGACAATCTGAGGATTGCAACTAACGTTCGTTAACCGACCTCCAACCGTATGTCCGTCGCTAGTCCCACCCGTACCATCCGCATCGGCTCTCGTAAAAGCCAATTGGCTCTTGTGCAAACGCACTGGGTACAAGGAGAATTGCAGCGGCATTTTCCGGACATTACGTTTGAGGTCTGCGCGATCGAAACCCAAGGGGATAAGGTGCTGGATGTGGCCCTGTCCAAAATTGGGGACAAGGGTTTGTTTACCCGTGAGTTGGAAGATGGAATGCGCGACGGGATCTATGATCTGGCGGTGCATTCCCTGAAAGATTTGCCGACCCGCCTGCCGGAAGGGCTGACCTTGGGTTGCGTGACAGAACGGGTGAACCCGGCTGATGCGGTGGTGCTCCATGCCCAACACAAGGGCAAAACGATCGACCAATTGCCCGCAGGCGCTGTGATTGGTACGTCGTCTTTGCGGCGGTTGGCTCAGTTGCGCTATCACTACCCCCATCTGAGCTTCAAGGACATTCGCGGCAATGTGAATACTCGGCTGAAGAAGCTCGACAGCGGCGAGTATGATGCAACGATTTTGGCGGCGGCCGGTTTGCAGCGGATGGATTTAGCCGATCGCATCGATCAGTTGTTGCCGTCGGATGTGTCGCTCCATGCGGTGGGCCAAGGGGCCTTGGGCATTGAGTGCCGCGAGGGCGATGAGGACATTTTGCGCGTGCTGAAGGTGCTGGAGCATGAACCCAGCAAGTGGCGCTGCTTGGCGGAACGGGCTTTCCTGCGCGATTTGGAAGGGGGTTGCCAAGTCCCGATCGGGGTGAATACCAGCTTGGAGGGTGACACCCTGACCCTGGCGGGCCTGGTGGCCAGTGTGGATGGCAAGCAACTGATCCAAGACACCGTGAGCGGCCCCCACACCAGTGCTGAAGACCTGGGCACGGAGTTGGCCCAAAAGCTGCGCGCCCAAGGGGCCCAGGAAATTTTGAATGAGATCTTGGCTCAGGTCAATCGGGGCTAAGGGGTTGCCTGCGGACGGCTCCTGATGTGGATCCTGATGAGGCGATCTTGAGTTCACAACCTGAGTCCATCACCTGAGTCTGTGGGTTTTGGATGTCGGTTAATCCGGTTCGCTGGGTTAATCCGGTTCATGCTGAATTCCGCTTGAGGATCCTGGGGGCGATCGAGCAAGATGGAACTGTCTTGCTCGATCGCCCCTTTGGCTCATGGATATTGCCAGTCTTTTGCTGCGTGCGGCCGTTGCTCACATTCCCCAAACGGTGATGATTCCCCTGTGCTTTGGGTTGGCTTGGTATTTGGTGGCCGTTCTGGTGCGATCAATCGCCAGCTTCACCCAAGAGGGCGTTTCGCGGGTGCGCACTTTGCACCAAATTCCCTGTGCAGACTGTGCCTTTTTCACGGGCGACTACCACCTCAAATGTCCCGTCCGTCCCAGTGAAGCCCTGTCAGAAGCGGCGATCAACTGTCCAGATTTTCAGCCCAAGACCACTCCCCTGGCTTAGGGGAGGTCTGAGCAAGATTTTTGGGCACAGGTCAAGCCAGCATCACCGTCGGGGCAAGGGGCTGAAGCCCCTTGTCTTTGTTGGTTGGGAAGACCCGTCAGGCGGCCGTTTAGGCTTCCGCGTGAGGGGTGAATTCGACTTAGGGGTGAGTTTGACGGCTCGGTTATAACCAGCCTTCCTGCTCCAGTTCCGCAATGATTTGCAGGGCACGGGAATCTCCCAGCTTCAAGAGGGCCGATCGCGCGTCTTCCTTGATGCCGAGTTCGCGATCTTCCACCAGGGCTTCAATCAACCCATCCACGGCTCCCGCATAGATCGCATTGGAGGGCAAGTCGCGGCACAGTTGCCCCAGGGCCCAAGCACAGTTACTGCGCACGGCCGGAACAGGATCTTGGCGCAGGGCCACAATCAGCGGCGGCACGGCCCCCACGATCGCCTCATAACCCACGGCTCCCATTTGCCCCAGGGAACTGGCCGCCCACAGGCGCACGGCCGCAATGTCCCGTTGCAGGGTTTGCACCAACGGAGCCAAGGCCCGGCGATCGCGCCCATTGCCCAGGGCCCAGACAATGCCTTTGCGCACGTAGCCATTCCAATCCCGTTGGAGTTGGCCAATTAAGGGGTCGATCGCCTCTGGATCTGGGTTGCGGCCCAAGGCATAGGCGGCGCTCATCCGCACCAACGGACAAACATCGTTAATGAGTAAAATCAGCCGTTCGCTGGCTCTGGGGTCTTGCAGTTCACAAAACGCCCTGGCTCCCACCGCACGCTGGGCCGGATCCGGATCTTGCAACAGTTGCAACATCACGTCTGGATCGGGGAGCGGTGTGGCTTCGCTCGGGGGCGGAGTTTCGAGAATGTTCAGATGATCTGACTCTGCTGAATCTAAGTCGAGTAACCCGAGGTCATCATTCACCGGCATAGCAGTCCTCCTTAGCGATCGCGGTTGGTCGATTGCGCCTTGGAGGCCGGCTTGGCCGGTTCTGGAACCAATTCCACATTCACCTCATTCACTTCCCGGCGGCGCAGTTCCACGGACTCCGAGCGCGGCAACAGGTTAAACACTGCTCGGAACCGATCGTCCAGTTCCTCGAAGGACACTTGACCGGCGCGATCGAGCAATACTTTCCCCGATTGATCAATTAAAACCGTTTGGGGCACAACGCCACGGTAGTAGTGCGCCGGTTGCAGTGGATCCGCTACCGGCTCCAGGGGCAGAGAATCGGCCACAATGGGCAAAAAGTCCGCCGCTTTGCCATAAAACGCCTGCAACTGGGAAATTGTGGAGGAAAATCGCTTGCAATCGCGGCTATCGTCCACAAAAAACACCAACAGGGTGGGTCGCTGCCGTTCCCGCGATTGGGCCAAGGTCACCCGAGGCGGAACTAAAGAACCGTTGCCCGCATAGAGCGCAAAAATATTGCCATCAAAATTATCGTCATTCAATGTGGCCTGGGCTGGCAGGGCCCCCAAGACCCAACTCCCGATCGTTAAGGACAGCAGCAGGGCGATCGCCCGAGCTAGCCCCTGTCGTCCCCACCAGCGAGCAATAGCGCTGCCCAGTGCCAAACCCCGAACCCACATGACTATCCGTGACATTGAAACCGTGACATTTAAATCGTTAAAAAACGCAAGACAAAAACGCGAAATAGACAGCGTATAAGCCCCTTGCAGAGCCTATCCTATCGCGAACCGCGAAACCCCCCACGTCTGAATTGTGGCCCAATGCCCCGATCGGTCGCCGCAACCCTGGGACAATTGCACCGGTCTGCCGGGGTCTCTCCGGGCGATCGCGCCAGGCTTCCTTGGCGGAAGATGTGCCACCCAACGGGCCGATTGGAATTTCCATGGGTATGATGGGGGGCAAGATCAGCCCAAAACCAGCCCTGTTCCGGTCAGTTCTTCGCCTTTTCGCTGAAAGGATCCTGGTCGGCACGCTGGGTCAAGGGTTTCCGTGACCACTCCTCTTCAACGCCTCTCTCCCCTACGCTTACCGTTGTCTGTTCTATTCATTAACCCATTGAGCGAGCGGCTCTAGCTTTAGCTATGGTTCGGTTCCGTATTCAAGCTGACAGTGATATTCCGGCATCCACGCAGTTGTTTAACCAGATTCGGTTTGCGATCGCTTCGCGGCAGTTTCCGCCGGGGCACCGTTTGCCCAGCACCCGCCAACTGGCCATGGAAACGGGCTTGCATCGCAACACCATCAGCAAGGTCTATCGCCAGCTTGAAGATAACGGCCTAGTGGAAGCCCAGCCCGGCTCTGGCATTTACGTGCGGGCCTTGGGTCATGAAGGCGGGGCCCAACTTCGATCGCCCGTTTTTGACAAGAACCCCGAAGCCTATCAACTGGTGAAGCAAAGCCTCGATCGGTTAATCGAAGCCGGTTGCAGCCTCAGCACCGCTCGGGAACTGTTTTTGGGGGAAGTGGATTGGCGGTTACGATGCAGCGCCCGCGTGATTGTCACCGCCCCTCAACAAGACTTGGGGGTGGGCGAAATTATGGCCGGTGAAATTGAGCAATCGCTGCAAATTCCCGTGCAATTGGTGGCCATGGAAGATTTGCCAGCCGCGCTCGATCGCACCGCTTCCGCCACCGTGGTCACCAGCCGCTACTTCATTGGCGATGCGGAAAAAATCGCCGCCCCCAAATCGGCCCGCGTCATCCCCGTGGATATTTATGACTATGCCGAAGAAATTGAATTCGTGAAGAATCTCCCGGCCGGTACGCGGATCGGTCTGGTCAGCATTAGTCCCGGTTGGCTGCGGGCTTCGGAAGTGATTGTCCATAGCTTCCGGGGCGAAGAAATTTTGGTGATGACCACCCTCCCCAGCGACACCTACAAGCTCGGGGCATTGGTCAAAACCGTGCGCTATATCGGGTGCGATCGGGACAGCTTCCCCAAGGTCAAGGCCGCCGTTTCCGCGCACCGAGAAGACATCATCCGTCCCCCGCAGGTGATCTGTTGCGAAAACTACATCGGCAGCCAATCCATGAACCATCTCCAACGGGAGTTAGGCCTGGCCTAGGAACGGCCAAATCCAAGCATTGACCAGGCGATTATTGGCCGTAATAAACATTGGCCGCAGCAAAATTACTGGCCATAGCAAAGTTACTGACCACGATAGTTGGACAGTCGCGCCAGGGTTGCCAAGGGCTGGACACCCGGATATTTTCGCCCCCGAATTTCCCAGGTAGGATAGCCCTCGATTCCCGCCTGTGCGCACAGTTGCGGCTGCGGGTTGCGGCCTCGGGGGTCGCACTCAATGTAGCGAATTTGGTTGAACGCCTGGCCAAATAATTCCTTTTGATTTTGGCAATGGCCGCACCAGTAGGCTCCATACATTTTTGCGCCAATTTGCCGCAGGTGTTGGGCCAAGCCCCGGGGGGAAACCGCCAGCATCCCTTCCCAGGATTGTTCGATCGCTCCTTGAATGGCGGGAGCTGCGGCCTTGGCCGGGTTCGCTGGGGTGGCTGCTTCTGCCAGGGTCGCCACCAGTCCCGCTCCGGCCAGGGTGGCGGCACAGCTCAGAGCAATCCAAGCTTGATTCGTTAGCAAGTTGCGGTTAGGTTTCATAACCAATCCTGTTGTGCTCGTTGGAGTGCGGGTGTTAGGCGCGGGTCGTTAGGCGCGGGTTTGTAGGCATTGATGCGCGGCGATCGGCGGCGGTTGCCCATTTGGTGGGGTGGAGGTTTTGTGCGATGATCGAACGACGCTTTTTGGCGGTTCATCACGCTTCAACTACCAGTTTTAACAATATGGCAGTCATTCAATTCATCCGAGGCATTAACGAAGAGGTGGTACCTGATGTCCGCTTGACGCGATCGCGTGATGGGAGCAACGGCCGCGCCATCTTTATCTTTGATAACCCTAAAACGTTGGCTGCATCCGCCGATCAAGAAATCACCGGCATGTACCTGATCGACGAAGAGGGTGAGTTGATGACCCGTGATGTGAAAGGCAAGTTTGTTAACGGTCAGCCGTCGGGCATTGAAG
This sequence comes from Limnothrix sp. PR1529, assembly GCF_002742025.1. Classification (NCBI taxonomy): domain Bacteria; kingdom Bacillati; phylum Cyanobacteriota; class Cyanophyceae; order Pseudanabaenales; family Pseudanabaenaceae; genus Limnothrix; species Limnothrix sp. PR1529. The sequence goes on along the minus strand of NZ_LIRO01000017.1, from coordinate 6,149 downwards.
CCTACTACGTCATGACCTCGGAGAACGATTGGGAACGGTTTATGCGGTTTATGAATCGCTACGCTGAAGCGAACGGCTTGGGCTTCACGAAGGCTGACAGCTAGCGATCGCCCAACTACTCAATTAGCTACTCGATTACGCCTAGCCACTCAGCGCCCGACCATTCCACCATCCCAGAACCATGCCCGAGGGGGTGATCGCCCATGAGTCAGCCACAGTCCCTGGAGGGGCCCCATCCCGATCGCGAGTCTCTTCAGGTGCGTTGTGCGGTAATCACCGTCAGTGATACGCGCAATTTTGAGACCGATCGCAGTGGGCAACTGATTCGCGATCGCCTGACCTGGGCGGGCCACTCGATCGTGACCTACCAGATTTTGAAGGATGAACCGGCGCTGATTGCAGAAACAGTGTTGCAACTGTGCCAACGCCCGGATATTGATGCCCTGTTGCTGAATGGGGGCACGGGCATTGCGCCTCGGGACACAACCTACGACGCGATCGCCCGGTTGCTCGACAAGACTTTGCCCGGATTTGGTGAGCTGCTCCGGCAACTGAGCTTTGCAGAGGTTGGCTCACGGGCCATGGCTTCCCGGGCGATCGCTGGGGTTTGCCAAGGAAAGTTGGTGTTTTCGATGCCCGGATCGAGCAATGCGGTTAGCCTTGCCTTAGATTCTCTGATTCTGCCGGAGCTAATTCACTTGGTGACTCAGCTTCAGAAATAGCGGATAGAGATTCTGGGTTACGGATCGAAGTTATTGAAGTTACAGACCGAAAGTATGGATCGAAATGTTGATTTAGGAAGCTTCCTGGGTCGATTCAACCCGAGCTTAATTCGATCTTGCTTGATTCAATCTTAATCAATCACGAACTTAGTGATCAGTTGGGTGATCTGATCAATCGAGTGACTTAGTTTGATCGACTTCCAACTTGATTGATTTCTAATTTGATCAGTCAAAAGTGGGCAAGGAGAGATTCGAACTCTCATGGATTTCTCCGCCGCATTTTGAGTGCGGTGCGTCTACCGTTCCGCCACTTGCCCGTAGCGCTCTGCAATTATAGCGGATTTTTTGAAAAATGGTGCAACAAATCTCGATATTCTCGGCTGTGGGCCCAACGATCAATTTCACGGGCCCGTAACACGGGAACAGGATGGGTCAAAGTTGCGGTGCGAGCGCGTTTGAGGGCAGCTCCCAGTTGGGATTGGTCGATCGCGTCATAGGCCCGAGCCTGAGCCAGGAATGCTTCGACATTCAACAGGGGCGCAAGATTCGGTGAGCCACCCGCCAATTTCATCAACACCGAAGCCACCACCATAGGATCTTGCACGGCCAACAAAGCCGCTCGATCGCAGGTGAATTCTGCACAACGAGACCACTCCAGCAACCGCTCCTGCAAACCCTGGGCGAACCACCGTCCCCACTCGGGCACTTGTCCCGCCGCCAACACCAACACGTTGGCCAGGGTTAGATAGAGGCTATGTTCACACTTGAGATGACCCAGCTCGTGGGCAATCACCGCCTGGGTTTCCAGGGGGGTGAGCAAGTCCAACAGGGCCGAGTGAATGACCACGAAGGGCCGCCGCCCTCGCATGGCAAAGGTGTAGGCGTTGGGAACCGGGTGTTGGCGCACGTAAAGCTGCGGTGCTTCCAAGTCCAGCCGCTGGGCTGCCTCTTGCAACAGGTGGTGCAGATGGGGCAGTTGGTGGGGCCCCACCAACAGGCTGGCGGCAATGTTTTCGAGATACATCACCTCTTCCGCGATCGGGCCCACCAAATTACGCACCAGCAAATCCAACCCCGGCCAGCGATCGAGCGATTGGGTCGCTGCCAAATCGAGGGGGTGTCGAAATTGGTTGGCACGCAGCCCCAACAGCCGCAGGGGCGCTGGGGAGGTGGAATGCTCGGAACCGTCAGCCATGGTGTTGGAAAAAGGAAGATTTGGAGGATGGGCCGCGGGGCCCTGGCTCTGGCTTGAGTTTAGCTCACGGCTGCGGGCACTGCGCCCTCTGCGAAACCATTCAGGCGCTGGATGTTGGCCCCGATCGAGCGGAGTTTGTTCTCAATGTTTTCATAGCCCCGATCGAGGTGATGCAGGCCACGGATCGTGGTTTTGCCCCGGGCCGCCAAGCCCGCCACCACCAGGGCTGCCCCCGCCCGCAAATCCGAAGCGGTGACCGGCGCACCGGACAGGAACGGCACGCCCTTGACGATCGCCACCCGATCTTTGACCCGAATGTTGGCCCCCATGCGATTCAGCTCTGCCACATGGCGCAGACGGTTTTCAAACACCGTTTCGGTAATGGTGCTGCTGCCTTCGCAGAGGGTGAGCAGGGCCATGAATTGGGCTTGCATATCCGTGGGAAAACCGGGGAACGGCAAGGTTTCCAAATCCGTGGCCAACAGGCCATGGCCGGGGAAAACGCGAATGTTGGTTCCCTCGATCGCCGTTTGCACCCCGATCGCCTCCAACTTGGCCAAAGTGGCGCTCATGTGGTCGGGAATCACTGGCCCCACCAACAGGTCTGATCGTGTGGCCGCTGCCGCCACCAAAAACGTTCCCGCTTCGATGCGATCGGGAATCACGGAATGTTCAGTGGAATGGAGCTTTTCCACGCCCTCAATCACCACCGTGTCCGTTCCTGCGCCGCGAACCTTCGCCCCCATCGCGTTGCAGAAATTCGCCAAATCAATAATTTCCGGCTCCCGTGCGGCGTTTTCCAGGATGGTTTCCCCTTCCGCGAGGGTGGCCGCCATCATCAAGGTTTCCGTGGCTCCCACGCTGGGATAGTCCAAATAAATGCGGGCCCCCGTCAGGCGCGACTTGCCGCGAATGCTGGCGAATACAATCCCGCTGTCGATATGCACGTCGGCCCCCATGGCCTGGAGACCCCGCACATGGAGTTCCACAGGCCGCGCCCCGATCGCGCAGCCGCCGGGCAGGGGGAACCGGGCCTCGCCCATCCGAGCCAACAGGGCCCCAATGGCAAAGAAGCTAGCCCGCAGTTGGCTCACCAACTCATAGGGAGCTTCGGCGCGGTTGATGTGGCGTGCGTCAATTTCCCATGTGTCGCCCAGGCAGCGGGTTTTCAGCCCCAGCGCTTCCAACACCTGCCCCATCCGCGCCACATCCACCAGCAAGGGCACGTTACGGATTCGGCATTCTCCGGAGCACAGCACCGTGGCCGCCAACAGCACGAGGGCGGAGTTTTTGGCTCCACTGACTGAGGCATGGCCGCTGAGTGGCTGACCACCCACGATTTCGAGGATGGGTTCATCCGCTTCGCGGGAAGCAGAGAGGGGGGAAGTGCTAGACGGGGAAACTATGGCCGTGGTCCTCCAAAAACGCGCGCCAAGCTGAAATGTTGCGAGAATGCAAATTTCGTTTAGATTCTACACAACTCAACTTCCCTGGCAATGTTCTCCAGATCCCGAAACCCACGCATGGGGGGCGATCGGTCAATTCCGGCTTTGGCACTTTCCCAGCAAGCTGCACCCCCGTCAGGGAGATCGGACGGGGCGGGTCGATTACCTGAGCCAATGCTCCTCGGAGGCGGTTAACTAGCGTCTGAGGGGTACTGGAGCGGGAGCAAAGATCATGGGCGATCGCTGGCAATCCGATCGCCATGGAACCCACTTTTTCAATGCTGCTCAAAAAAATCCAAAAAAAATTTCTAAAAGGGGTTGCGCTCCAGACTGAAAGTGCTAATATTGATTCCGCGCAAGCGGAACTGGCGGAATTGGTAGACGCGCAAGATTCAGGTTCTTGTGTTCGCAAGGACTTCCGGGTTCAAGTCCCGGGTTCCGCATCTTAAACGCCAACATGATTACAAGCGTCAAAAACCCACTGGTTAAGCAGCTTAAAAAGCTTCATCAAGCCAAGGGAAGACGCGAAGAAAATCAATTCTTAATCGAGGGAACTCATCTGTTGCAAGAAGCAATTGCAGTGGATTATTCCCTCGATTTTGTTTGTTGCACACCCACTTGGCAAGAAAAATATCCGGCGGATTTTGCGCGGGCGGCGGCCCACGCCCCGATCGAGCTGGTGGCCGAGCCAGTGCTCCAAGCGATTGCTACCACGGTGAACCCGGACGGGGTGGTGGCGGTGGCCCAACGTTGCCCGATCGCCCCTCAGCGATCGCTCCAAATTGCCCTGGGCTTGGAACGGCTTCAGGATCCGGGGAACCTGGGCACGATCGTGCGGGCTGCGGCGGCGGCCAGTTGTGACCAAATTTGGTTAAGTGACGACAGCGTTGATCTGGATCATCCCAAGGTGCTGCGCTCCACGGCGGGTCAGTGGTTCCGAATGCCGATGCAGGTGGCGGAAGATTTGCGATCGACTGTGCGTGACCTGAAGCAACAGGGCTTCAAGATTGTGGCCACAGTACCCACGGCCGACCTCAGCTATTGGGAGGCGGATTTGCGATCACCCGTGATGGTGTTGTTGGGCAACGAGGGCGCGGGTCTTTCTCCGGAGCTAATTGCTGAGGCGGATACGGCTGTGCGCATTCCTCTTGCGCCGGGGGTTGAGTCCCTGAATGTGTCAGTGACGGCGGCGCTCCTGCTGTACGAAATTCAACGCCAGCAAACCCGGGCCTAGAAACCCATTTCAGGCCCAGAGCTTCACCCAAGCGTTTCTCTCCAAATTTTCAACCAGAATCTTCAATCCAACTCTTCAACCAGGGTCTTCAATCCAACTCTTCAACCAAAATCTTTAGCCAGAATCTTTAACCAGAATCTTTAACCAGAATCTCAGACCCCAGCCTGTAGGGTTGAGAACTGAGAAGTGCTAGGGTTCCGTGCTGGGTTGGGGTTGTCCTTCTGGCAAATCCAGTTCGATGTTGGTTCCCCGATCGAGCACTTCAATATCCCACTGGCCTCGGGCCCCGCTTTCAAACACAATAAAGCGACCATCGGGACTGATGCGGGGCGATCGCACCCAACCGCGATAGCCCTGGGTGAGCACTTGAACCTGGCCCGTCGCCCGATCGTATAGCTCAACTTCTGGGCGGGCGTAGTCGCTGGCCAAATAAACCAAATAGCGACCGGTTTGGCTGAGGCTGGGTTGCTCGGCGATCGCGTCTCGGCGGTTTAACCGAGGCAGCTCAATGAAGCGGCGCTGCTGCAAGTCAAATAGCAAAATCTGGCGGTTGCCCCCTCGGTTGGAAACAAAGGCCAACATCCGCCCATCGCCGCTGAGACTGGGCTGCTCATCGGCATAGCGGGAATTGAGGGTGAGGGGAATGTTGAGGTTGGCTCCGTTGCCACAAGCAACCAGGAGGGCGGCTGTGCTGAGAACAACCGCGCTCCGGCTTAGGGCCCGTTGACCCAATCTGAGGGACGATCGCAAAACGGACAAGGGCGTTTAGGGGAAGTTTCGCTGGAGGTTAGCGTTCAAACTTAACGGGGCGATCGAAGTCGTCTTCGTAGCGATCGCTGCCATTACCGTCGGAAAAACGGGCTTCCGAGTCACGGCTGCTGCCCAGGGAGCCATCACCTTCCTCGTCCTTGGGACTCAGATCCAGGGGCGGACGACTGCTGGCCTGGTCGGCGTAGCGATCCCAATCTTCTTCGGTGGGTTCCGGGTCGATCGGTTGATAGGACACGTAGCTATCGGCGGGTTCCACCTCTGCGGCATAGCCATCGCTGTAGCTGCTTTTGCGGGCGGGCGGTTCGTCAACGTAGTTGGTGCGGCTGACCGGTGGCTCATCGGCCAAGGGAGCCGTGCCAGAACGACGCTTGCGCGTGGGAGCGCGATCCTCGGGGCCGCTGGGTCGATCGCGCCGACTGCGAGGGGATCGATCGGGCTGTTCCCAGCGATCTTCGCCCCAAGATTCCTCTGATCGGGTGGGGTCAACTCTTGTGGAGTCAGCAGCGGGGCGACGGCTCGATCGGCTCACGGGCGGCTCGCTCCAATCGGCTCCCGTTTCGGGGCGGTTGGGCGGGCGCTGGGCGGGCCGACGCTTGCGAGGAACACCACCACCATCGGGGCTGGCTCCGGCACTGGGGCCGCCAAAGGAATCGCGGTCATCGCGCGGGGGGCGTTGGGTCGGCGGTCGGCGGCGCGGCGGCGCATCATACCCACCATCGCGACCATCGCGGCTGTCGCGGCCTTCACGGCCATCGCGCGGTCGGCTGCCATCTTCCTTGCCA